>NZ_JBQCGW010000292.1:0-61924 GCF_051955275.1 Pseudobacter sp.
CGATCCTTCACAAAGTATCACCCTCATATGATATAGAGGGATTTTGGATTGTTGGCACAGATGGAGACCTGCCACTTAATCCTGAACAAAGGCAGGTCCTGGAATTATCCTATAAACCTGTACACGACAAACAATGGCACAACGCATGGGCACAGCTCTATGAGCGAAAAAAATAAGATAAGAAGGTGACATTATTCTGTGCCAGCAGCTGCCAGGGTATAAAAGGCTCAAAATCATTTCGATGTTTTTGTAATCACAAAAGGACTTTTACATTTCAACCGCTGCATTTATTTTCAGTCTGTTACGTGTAAAAGCCATAAAAATTGTCGTGATATTTTTTATGCATCGCCTTCTTGGCCTCTGATTTACAGCAACTCATCACCTGTGCTTTTAAATTAAAGGAGCGTGACTCGTTCAGGTCACGCTCTTTGTTATTTTATCCGGTCACTTTCAGGTACTGAATTTTCCCGTCGATGATATCGAAGTGAAACTTCAACACCAGTGGACTTCCCGGAAATGTCCCTGAGACCTCTGCTGAAAGAACGCTTGATGTACCGTTTCCGGTGTATTCAAGAGGCTTCATCACAGACCGGTATTTTTCATTTGTTTCAGCGATCAGGTGCTGGATCGCAACTCGTCCTTTGTAGAGCTTTCCTTCATCCAACATTTCGCCCGTCTCAGAAAAACACGCGGCAAAAGCAACATTGTCAAAATTGTTTTGTGCCTTCACCAGGTCTTCTACTACTTTTGGCAGTTTCATGTCTTTTTATTTTTTAAAGGGTGATCAGATGGTGGGTACGGTTCCACCGTCGATGACGAAATTTGTTCCTGTTAAGTATTGCGCTCTTGGTGAAACCAAAAAGCCAACCAATTCGGCTACTTCCTCCGGCTCAGCGGGCCTGCCATACGGTATGCCTCCCAATGCATCCATCACACTTTGCTGAGCTTCTTCTACAGTACTTTTAGCATTTCTTGCAATCTCGCCCAACCAGGCTTTCGATGCTGTTGTATTTATCCATCCAGGCGAAACAGTTAACACGCGTACACCTTTGGGCGTAACTTCATTTGATAAACTTTTACTGTAATTGATTAATCCTGCTTTAGAAGCCGCGTATGGCAAGGTAGAATCGTATAGCGGCAATTTGCCCTGGATGGAAGCGATGTGAATAATAACACCGCTTTTCCTATCGATCATTTGGGGTAAAAATCCCCTGTCAAGCCTGACAGGAGCAAGTAAATTAGCTTGCAGGGTTGATATCCAATCCTCATCATTCAGTGCTGAAAAACCACCGGCGGGTGTTGATGAAGAACCAAGGTTGTTTACCAGGATATCCAGCCTGCCATAGGTTGACAATACTTCGCTGATTACTTTTTGCGTATCTTCTGCCTTGCTCAGGTCAGCAGGAACAAAATAAAGGTCTGTATCTGCCTGTTCGGGTTTGTTCCTCGCGGTAATGACTACTGTTGCACCAGCGGCCTTTAAACGTTTGGCGATTGCTCTTCCGGCACCCTTGGTTCCACCTGTTACTAAAGCTATCTTACCGGATAATTCGTTACTGTAGTTGAATTGCTGATCCATATGTTTTTTGTTTATAGTGCAAATCTCGACAGTATGAGGATGGCAAACAATTACGGAGTTACGAATCATATACGGACAAATTTATCCGTATTGGCTGCTAGTCGGGTGTGGTATATATTTGTAGTTATGTACATAAAAAAGACTACTCCGACACTCAATTGTGGACTTGACCTTGTTGGTGAAGTATTGTATGGAAAATGGAAGATCCGTATTCTTTGGTTCATCCATATGGGCAACTTACGGCCAAGTGAACTTCAACGGAAAATTCCCGATGTAACCAGGCGGGTATTGAATGTACAACTGAAGGAACTTGAAGATCATGAACTGGTTACGAAAACGATCTTTCCGGTGTTGCCTCCAAAGGTAGAATACAGTCTTACTGATTTCGGTAAATCTCTCATTCCCCTGATCCAATCCATCGGACTTTGGGGCGACGAACATGAGGAGAGACTACGCAGGGTGATTTTAAAACAAATTGCGCCGTTAGGTTTGGATGACACTCCAGTTAGTTAAGCAGTTTATCTGAATCGAGCACTCTCCATCTCTTACCGAAGCTTTGCAATCTCTTCGTTCTTTTCCTTAGCGGCTTCCTTCATTTCTACTCGCCCTCACTATTCATGTATTTCAGGAGAAGCTTTATAGAAGCTTAAAAATTGTATTTTCACAACAATTTGTCACTAACCATTATCAACTGAATTCTTGAAAACCGGACTAACCTTAACCCTCTCACTGCTTTCCTGCAACCTCCTATATAGCCAGTCCGTAGTGGACTCGGTCAAAAACATGGATACCGTAACAGTATCCAGACAAAAGCAGTTAATTAATGGAGTGAACAAACTCACATTAAGCGCAAAGCAGATAGAAGTGGCGCCAAAAGTAATGGGAATAGCAGATCCCTTAAAATCAATACGCTTCCTTCCTGGCTTTGGCAATGGGGGCGATGCCAATACAGGTGTACAGTACAGAGGGCTTCCGTCAGGAAGCAATGGCTATTTTTACAATGGTGTCCTCGTTCATAACCCAAGCCATCTTTTCGGGTTATTCCCTTTATTCAATAATAATGTTGTTGAAGACCTGAAGTTGTACACGGGCATTATTCCGGGAAAGTATTTCGGGAAATTATCCGGATACATCGATATAAACAGTAACTGGCAAGTCAGAGATACTACTCTTATTAAAGCAGAAGCCTCCCTGGCTCATCTGGGCGTAGGCGCCAGAATTGAACGGGACTCCATTCAGATGATTGAAGTATTCTGGAGGAATACTTTTATGAATAAAACACTCTGGCCGGTCTTAGGTAAAACAGGAATGGATCTGGAAAGCATGAATTATGATCTGTTTGACTTCAACCTGAACGCCAAAAGGGCTTTCAACAAAAGTGAGATAAAGGCTTTCTTATACACCGGTAGAGATAAAGCTAAGTTTGATCTGTATGAGAAGAATGCAAAGAACAGTATGGAATGGGGAAACCTGGTGATGGGAATAACCCATACTGCAGTTCTCCGGCGAAATCTGCAATGGGAAAATAATCTCGGATACTCAAAATATGACACCCGCGTTGCATTTGATCTGTATGGCGAAGAGTTTGCACTGGCCAATCATCAAAAAACACTAACCATAAACTCTACCCTGACCTATCGAAAATCCCGCCGCTCGGTGGAAACAGGCTTCCTTTACCTGATCGATGATTTAGGCACTGCGCTTCTGAATCAGGGGCAGGCTGCTCAATCTGGCGGTAATGTCCGGTATAAAAGTAATCAACATTTATTCAAATACTTTTTGAACGCCTCAACTCCTTTATCGGAAAAATTTGAGCTCTCAGGATCACTGAATCTTTCTACAGTTTCAGCTGTTGAACGGCCGTTTTTTATTAATCCCGCTGTTTCATTATCCTGGCTGATGGATGCAAGGAATACATTTTTCGGTAGCTTCTCGATGGCATACCAGCCAATTCACCAGGTAGGTCTTACAAATATTAACCTGCCTGTTGATTATGTAATTCATGCCGACCGCAATCTCACCGTTTCAAAGATCAGGGAAGCCTCCGGCGGATACCGTCACGCAGGAGCAAGGATCGAATACAGTATCGATGTTTACTACAGATGGCTATCTGGCTTAAAAGAATTTAATGGCAACATTGTCTCTTTACAGGAAAGCAATGAAATTTCCAGTGGCATTGAAAATGGAAATGGAGTTACCTACGGAGCCGACTTTTTTGCAAGATTAAATACCCCTCGCAATTACTTTACGATAAACTATTCCTATTCAAGAAGCTTCAGGAAATTTGATGCGATCAATAATGGAGGATGGTATAAGTTTATTTACGACCGGCCACATAACTTAAGTATTGTAAACTCGTATAAAATCACTCCGCGAATATCCTGCTCCATAAGTTTCATGTACAATAGCGGAAGCGCATATACACCCACAGTGGGCATGTATTATTTTGGAAATTCCATTTTGGCGGAATATGGAGACAAAAACAGCGCCCGGATGGAAGCCTACCACAGACTGGATGCAGGGGTAAGCTGGTTATTGAAAAAAACTTCCAAAAGCAGGCAAACTCTGGGTATTTCAATTATCAATATTTACAATCACTCTAATCCGATTTATATATACCAGAGTTATGACCGGGATTATTTTAAGAAGAACAACGCTTTTAAGATGATCCAAAAAGATGGCGCAAGTTTACCGTTCTTACCTGCAATTACTTATTCATTAGAACTACTATGAAAAAGTTACTAGTAACAATCACTATCAGTACAATATTTTCTGCATGCATAAAGGAAGGCACTCAAAAAAAATTCGAGCCCAAATTTGTAGTGGAAGGCATCATCGAGAATGGAGCAGTTCCTGTGGTTAAAGTAATGCATAACATACCTACCAACTTCGTTATAGATGAAAAGCAACTGGAAGCTCTCATTATCCGTTGGGCAACCGTAAAGGTGTCTGGTGGAGGAGAAGAAGAAATCCTGACATTGACCCGCAACGATAAAGTTTTTCCTTATTTATATTATGTTGGCAATTCTCTGAAAGGAAAAGAAGGGCAGAAGTATAAACTGGAAGTCAGATACAATAATGATGTTCTTCTTTCCGAAACTGAGATCCCACTTTACAAGCCTGCCATCAAAGGTGTATCTTATGAATGGCTTGATCCGGAAAAGGCACAACCTGTAGTAAATGTTGACAATGCAAATCCTGAAGCCAATTACCTGTTGTTTACGAAGCTCATTACTCAACACGAGTTCTATGCAACCACTCCAAGAGGGATAAAGGCTATTGACCAGGCGGCCAAAGAATTCACTGTGTCATTGCTGAGGACCCGATCGATACAGGATTCCATGAACTCTTCCAGGTATTATAAAAAAGGGGATGAAATAGCAATGAAGATATCCAACGTTTCTGCGACAAGCTACAAATTATGGTCTGCGGTTTCACAACAAGGTCTTCAGCTTTCATTTTTGAATTACTCTTCTGATTTTGCCGGAAATATTGAAGGAAGTGGTATAGGAATCTGGTATGGAGCCAATTCTACCATTGACACGCTGACTATTGAATAAAAATGCCATCACGTGTGAGTGATGGCATTTTCTTTATCGCCTGATTTAGAGCCTGGCGCTGTATATCTAGAATTTCTCCAGCAAAGCTTCGATATCGTCGATCAGATTTTCAAAACCTGTTTCTCCGAATACTTCAAAGCTGACTTTAGAACCATCTCCGAATACAAGTAAAGGTTCTACATCGTAATAACGTACAGTAATATTGCCGTATTGGTTTACCTCTTCTTTCAGCTGAAAGGTAACTGATGCTATTTTCTTCTTCGTTTTGGTGTTTACAACTACAATGGCGCCGTGTTTATTTAACAGGTTGGCCAACGCTGTATAATATTCCTTTTCATACTTTTCATTATCACTCCGGTACTTTTCATAGGCAGTATTGTACAGGCCCATTGCAATTTCCCATTTCGCATTATACTCGTTCAACGCTATCTGGTACGCTTCATAGCTATTGTAGTCATCATAATTGGGATACTTTATATTTCCGAAATAAGCCTCCCAATCAGGAGAAACAGGCTCTTTGTCGCTAACTGGTTTTAATTCATCCTGAATCTTTTTATAATCAACCTGGCCACCCAATGTTAAATTACCAACTGACAATGTTGTGTTGCCAGACACGAACAGGTCTATTGATTCGTCGTCCCCCGCATTCTGCAGATTGTCGTACGACAGTGAATTGAAATTAAGGTTGGCATCCAATGCAATTAAAGTTTCGGAACCTTTTGTAAAACTAAATTTAGTACCGGCCAATTTATTGTCAGTGTTCACCTCAAACCTGGCAGTATAAGACCCGAGTACAAGATTTACATTTACCAGTTTGGGAAGGTTATCATCATGGTAAGAGTAGTTTGAAGACAGGCTCATCACTTCCGATCCATTGATCGTCATTTTGGCCAGCATCTCCGAGGGTAATTCAAATGTTTCCTCTGTGTTTGTTTCTACAGCATCATAGTTTCCAGTTTGAGGATTATATACATAGTCATAGCGAGTACCATGTTCGACAATAGATTTTCCGGAATTTTTATACGTAATAGTCAGGACCGTATTGTTCGTAGTCCCATTTTTCGTAGCAGGAAAATGAAATTCAATTTTGTCGTTAGAAGCTGTCAGGTCCCACTCTCCCGTAGATTTATTGTATTTATAAATTCCAAATGCCTTACTTAGTTTATAGGATTTCTTTTCTGTAACTGACGTAGTTATTATCGATAACGTATTATTGATGGCTGTTATTTCCGGCGATCCAACTCCCAGTTTCTTAATTGCATTAACCGTAATACTTACTTCAGGAGCTTCCAGGTTATTGAAGCTTTCTAATGCTTTTATAGCAGTATTGGAACTTAAATCATCCACTTTTTTTACAAAATCCCGCCCTTCAGACTCCATAAAGGCTTTATTGGCGGTTACGCCTTCTTTGTCATAAGGCAATTCATAAATAGGAGGATTGGTTTCCGGTTCAGTGTCGTTGGATTTTTTACATGCACTGAATACTAAAGGTGCTGCGATCAACAGCAATGCAGTTGTCTTTTTCATAATAAAATAAAGTTTACAAAATGGTATCAGACGGGGAATAATATGAGATAAGCGTTAAGGATTTAGTTAAGTAAGCAGCGCAAAATTACATCTATTTTTTATTAATTTAAACTGCTTGAGACAGTTTTGGAGTCAATCCAGGGCTAACAATAACGCTTCAACGTAATATTGATGAAATTATTTTTCCCTTAGATCTGAAAACTAATGAATACTTATCCTGTCGTGTATTCATGACAAATACTACCGAGCACTTTTACATCACTTTTGCGATTCCGGGTACAAAGGTTGTTACACTTTTCTTTATTTCATTACGGGAATCAGTAAATGTCTATAAATCCAGGATCAACCGGATTGGATAGGCTTGCGGAGAAGCAGAAAGCAAGTAAAAAGGCCGCCATCAGCGACCTTTTACGTTTACTATTTTATGCAAGATCAGGGCATCAAGCCCCTGCCTCAATCTGATCTTTTATATGTTTATCATAAATCAACTTCGCCGTTTCTATACATCTTATATTATCAGTTGTCAACAAATCAGCATACACCAATAACGCGGGCGCAACAGCCTGCGCATCCCCAGTCGTCCACCAAAACTTTTCATACACCAGCACATCTCCTTTTTTATCCGGCACTAATCCTATTTCTCCAGCCTGGTCACTAATAAAACCATCACCATACATCGTCAATACCCTCGCCTGCAAATACCCTGTCAGTATTTCCCCGGCAGCTTCGCCTCCCCACTGCATGTTCAGCGCTTTGATTTTTATATCCTTCCAGTTGCCCCTGCTTTCTTCGACCGCTATCCGGAAAGCCCCCTGAAACAAATCTGGCTTCAAGATTTCCCTGTACCCGGCAACCCATCGCTCCAGTAATTGCTTTTTGTTTTTAAGCGCTACTTTCCGTTTACCAAGGGGAACCATATACCCCGCTTCCGCCAATCCATCCATTATATATTTGATATTCCCCAGAGCGATACCCGTCTGCTCCGCTAATTGCCGGTAAGTCATGGTTATCGCGTCAGGATTGTTCAACAAATGAAAAACTGCCCTTAACCCTGTTTTAGTAAACGCCCGGTTTGACACGGGCTTTGTTTCCTTTATTGGTTTATTCCCGTCAAGGAAAATGGTAGCCTGGCTATTATTGATGAAGATGTTCCCGTTCGCCTCCAGGTAAGCAATCCCTTTCATGCGCAATTGCTCCCTTGCAGGTGCAGTCAATTTTTCCGCCACTACTAAAAGTGGAAATCGAAAGTCCTGGGATTTCGCAACCTGATCTATCTGGTAGGCTGCGAGCTGTTTTTTATACGCAACAATGAACTGCATTTTCCGATCCTGAAAGGCAATTCCATAGACCATATCCTCAGCCTTTCCATAAGTCTGCCAGGTAACTTTGATTCCAGTCCTGTCCTTTAATAGCTCCACTGCCTGATCGATAATTTCTGCCTGCTTGTTCATAAATCAACCTTGTTCATTTAGAGAAATCGAGCAATAATAAGGAACAAACCCGATATCAAAAGCCCCTATTTGTTCACTAATACTTATTTTGTTCACTAATAATGAACAATATAAAACAGTGAACAAAATGATAATTTATTGATTTACAATATTTTATTTTCGAAAATAGGCCGGGGTTGGGCAAATCCAATTCTCAAATCCGAATTAAGTTATCGGTTGACCTTCTCTCATCTTTATTCCAAAAACCCTAGAATATTTGGCTCATCAACTTACTAACAGCATAGCCCATGCGCCCGCAAAACCAAAACTTTAACCCTACAAAAGGATTTTTGATTTCAATCAATCCCCTGACAATCCTGAACAACCATCACCGAAAAATATTACCCCTGCATTCTATATATTCGTAACCAGTCACCCCTTCTGATCCAACCCTTTTTTACCCAATTACCCTTGAAGCCCAACTTAACCATCAATAGCACTTAGCCATACCTGTTTCCAAGACCCTACCTTTAAAAAGCAAAAAAACGACCCGGCAACCATCGATCTGGATATCGGCTACTTCTCCAATTTCCACCCGGTCAATAAACTCTGCGGCGACAGCCGCCATTAAAAAATCCACCCCGTTGAAACGAGATGGATTTGCTTTCTTATGAGAGCAGCCTATTTGTTGCTTGATACCTTGAACGCCTGTTTCCCTCTCACATTTGAAGGAACAGGAACTATGTATACGCCTTAAGGCAAGCGTCTTTTTCAGCTTTAAGATGTTGGATCAAAAAGAAAAGGACGGTTTTCTTGTACATGATCCAATTACCATTATATCCAATGCAAAAAAAAGGCCACCATATTAAGCATTACTCACACACTGATAAAGCCCCTCATGCCGGCCGCTCTTTCTACCGGCAAAATCAGGTAAATCTTAATGGGCACCATTCGTACAGCGATATAAAATCAAAGCCTGCATACTCAGGAATCTCTTCCATCGCATGCAGGCTGAACATTAAATTTCTTCAATCAATCCTTCAACAATTCCTCCAATTTCTTACCCAGATCTTCCGAATCCTTTCCTACATAACGTCCTATGATCTTCCCCTCTTTGTCAATCAGGATCTTTGACGGGAAAGCCTTGATAGCATATGCTTTCACAATGCTGAACTTTGCTACGTCCACATTATTCAGCACCTGCACCCATGGAATTCCATCTTCCTTAATCGCTTCTTTCCATTTTACCTCCGCCTCATTAACAGCATTCTCTCTTTCCTGCGCAATGCCGATGATTTCGAATCCCTTGCTTTTATACTTCTCATAAATAGTCTTCAGATGCGGATGCGATGCCCTGCACGGGCCGCACCAGCTTCCCCAGAAATCAAGCAATACGATCTTTCCTTTCAATGCCTCCAGGCTTACCAGATTTCCATTCATATCGTTCTTCTTCAGCTCAACTGCTTTCATCCCTACCGCGGTAGCCTTGGTTCCACTTACAAGATCACCCACAGTTTTGCCATACACTGATTCCTTAGCTATGAAACCCAGACTATCATATTTAGGCTCCAGTTCCCATGACTCAAGATCGTAAGCGATCTTGCTGAGAAAATATGCGGCCACCAGGGATTCCGGGTACTTATTAATAAATCCTTTTTGAAGCTGCAGCCGTGAAGCCATGATCCTGCGCTGCATTACCCACACTTGCTCTTCCGTTTGGGCATTTGGTTTTTTCTCGTAGGTTTTCTTGAATTCTGTCCACAAACTGTCGGACAGATTGCCGAAGGAGGGCCTTACCTTGCTCCACTCTTCATTTGCCTTTCCTCCTTTGACGGTTGATTTGTAAAACTTCTTTTCATCGCCTTTGATCAACACAGGGCCTTCACCAATGAAAAATTCAAGTGCAGGTGGATTGAAGGGAAATGAATCCATCACCAGTAACAATGCCGGATCAGTGACTGATAGGGCGGCCACCACCGGTTTGGCTGTTTTGTAGGAGAAACGGACAATTCCATCTTTTCCTGCTTTTGCGGAATCTGTCACTTTCACTCCTTCTGATGTATAATTCAGTGTAACGGTATGTTTGCCGATACCCGACAACTTAGCCGTGATCGTATTTGTCATTTGCGCAACTGCATGTCCGATATAAAGAAGCAATATTGCTGAGCAGGTCATCATCTTTTTAATCATCCTTTCTGGCTTTTAATATCCCTGGTTCTGTGGTTTCAAAGCGGGGTTCCTGGTGATCTCTGCTGCTGGTACAGGAAAAAGTACTGCGGTGGATTTCCATTTTGTGGGTTTCTCGGCCAGGAGCACTTCATTTGCCTTTCCTGTACGTTTGAGATCCAGCCATCGATGCCCCCACTCAGTGAAGAGCTCTATCCGGCGTTCTTTTGCAACAGCCACCAGCATTTCATCCTGGTCGTTGGCAGTGGGAAGTCCGAGGCCGGCTCGGTCGCGGACCATCAGCAGATCGGATGCAGCGCTTTCGTTACCGGTGATCTTGTTCAGATGAGCACGGGCTTCGGCACGGATCAGGTATTGTTCGGCCAGGCGCAGCACCATGCCATATTCCTGGTTGCCGTTGGCGGTAGCATCGCTGTTTGCCCTGAATTTACGTGCATAGGTATACGTTTTTCCTGCAAGGAGCATTTCTCCTGTCCAGGCAGTTTTGCGATTATCATTCTGTTCGAAGGCAGCCAGCAATGATGGCCTCAATACGTAATTGGGGCGGGTTCCCGTAATAACAGGCAGGAACTGCACGCCTTCTGCAGCAAAGCGTCCCTGAACTTTTGTGGTGAACTGCCAGATCGCTTCTTTACTGTTAGCCAGAAAAACTTTATCCAGGGTTTCCAATCCATACAGGCTTGTTTTATTGATAACAGCAGAGGCTTCTGCTTCAGCATTCTCCCAGTCCTTCAGGTAGAGATGAACACGCGCCAGCATCGCGGAAGCGGCCCACTTATTCACTCTGATCCTTTCTCCGCCAGACAATGCATAATCATCCCTCATCATATCCCTTGCATCTTTCAGATCAGAAAGGATTTGCTGATAGATCTGATCGGATGTACTTCTCGGCAACGATGGTGTAATTGACACATCCGTAGTTGTTACCAATGGAACTTTATCAAACAGGTTGGTGAGATAAAAGTAACAATATGCACGAAGGAATTTTGCTTCTCCGATAGCCCTCTTTTTAGCCGTGGCCGACAGTTTCGCAGAGGCTGTTACGCCGTCAATAATGTCATTCGCCCTGTAAATAGTAGCATAAGCATCAGTCCAGATGGCGGCAACGCGACCGTCAGTAGTGACCAGTTCATTATTGTAGTATTGAGCAAACTGCGCCAGGTAATGCGTTGTTTCATCTGCTGTCATGCCGGTCAACACGGTAATACCAACACCAAAAGGATTGATGCTATGTACGGTGCCGTACATTTGTACATACATTCCTGCCAGAGCAGACTGTACCGTTACAGAGTCTTCAAAGATCTTATCAGATACCACCTGGTTCACCGGTGTTCCGATATCCAGCATTTTTTTGCAGCCGGTTACCGAGATCAGCAATAACGCCAGTATAGAAATGTGAAACTTTATATTTAATTGCTTCATCGAATTACTTTTTAGAATGAACATTGCACACCCAGTGTGACCATTTTAATTACCCCAAGATTGTAAGCCTGCGTTTCAGGATCGATACCCGGATAATCCGTTTGCGTAAACAGATTCTTACCCAGCATGAACACCCTGAAATTGCTCAGCTTCATCTTCTCCATCCAGGCGCCACTGAACTGGTAAGACAGAGAAACGTTCTTCAACCTGATATATGACGCATCCAGGATCACAGCATCTGATTTCAGGTAATGACTGATGAATGCTTCCTGGTAATCCGTTGTTGGCTTGAACCCGCGGTTCAATAAATAAGCTGGAAAATTTTCCTGATTGCCAGGAATTGAACCAGCGATATTGGCTCCCTGTTGCTTCACAAACTGGAAAAGGAAGTCGAGCTGCCAGCCTTTGTAACGAAGGCTGTTGTTCAGGCCACCGAAATAATCCGGGTTTGTTTTTCCTCCTGCCACCATATCCCCTGTTCCATTGGCAAACAGACCAGGCGTGATCACTTTATCACCATTCAGGTCTTTCACAACAGGCACACCATCTTTGAATTCGGAGAATACATAAGCAGGGATCATATCCAGGGATTTTCCCACCTGGTAAGTGCCTGCAAAAGTGGAACTGGAAAGTCCATCATACTTTACAAGCTTGTTCCTGGGTATACTGATATTGAACATGGCATTCCAGCTGAAATCTTTCCTCTTGACCATCGTAGCATTGAGCTCCAGTTCAAGACCGGTGTTCTCAACTTCAGCAGGCAGGTTAGCGCGATAAGATGTAAAGCCAGCCTGTGATCCGAGCGGAATTGAAACAAGCATATTGTTGGAGCGGTGTCGGTATGCAGATAAAGTCATCAACAATCTATCCTGCAGGAAACCGAGTTCAAGCGCCAGTTCAATTTTTTTAGTGGACTCCCAAACCAGGTTCGGGTTACGGATCCGGCTGGGATACAAGGCCGGCGTAGAGCCATAGGATGGAATAAGCGGTGTTGTTGTATAGGTTGAAAGGTACTGATAGTCGGGGATCTGGTCGTTACCCACGGTTCCGATGCTTCCTCTCAGTTTTCCGAAGCTCAGCCAGGGTAGATTGTCTTTCACCTGGTTTTCTTCGCTGAAGATCCATGCAGCGCCAATGGCTCCAAAATCGCCAAACTGCTTGCCAGGCGCAAAACGGGATGAACCGTCCCTACGGTAGCTCACGTTCAGAATGTATTTATTGTCCAGGTTGTAGCTGCCCCTTGCGAACACAGATGCGTACCTGTATTTGGTCTCGTTGCTGGATAAAGTCTGGATACTGGTGCCGGAGCCCAGGTAAGTACCCAGATTTTCCATGAGCACATCAGATGAGAATTCGCCCATCATCATGAACGGCTGCACCGATAAAATGCTTTGGAAAGTTCCACCGGCAAGGGCTGTAAACTTACCAGGACCAAGGTTTTTGGTGTAATCCACCTGCGGCTCAATGATGAGTGACTCGGAAGAATGGCTGCTGAATACTGCCAGTCCCTTTCCCTGAAAATATGGATCCCGGGCTGCGGTTGGCAACGCAACAAACTGTTTATTATAGATCTTATTATACCCCAGAGCAGTCTTGATCTTCAGATCAGAAGTGAGATTATAGCTCAATGAAACGTTCGTGATGAGGTTATCCGTTTCGGCACGGGTGAAGCCCATGAGAGATGCCATAGGATTGTCGAACACGCCGTTCCAGAATAAACTTCCATCAGGATTATAAACAGGATAGTTAGGTGGCACCCAGGCAATGAAATTCAAATCCACGGAAGGCAGCAGGTTCTTATCCCTGGAGTAGTTTACACTGGCTGTGGCATTGAATTTTCCATCCTGTGAGCGATGGTTAAGGTTCAACAGGAAACTTCCTTTCTTGTTTCCGAAATCTCCATTGTACACCGCAGTTTCATGGTGATAATTTCCACTCATCAGGAAACTGGTAAACTGGTTGCCTCCGGAAATGGAAACATTCGCATCGGTGATCCTGTTGGTTTCACCCATGATCTCTCTTTGAAAATCCAAACCTTTCTTCTGATCCCATTCAATAAGATCGGGAGCAGTGGCTGCATCGGGGTCATAACCATCATTTTCAAATGCCTGCCTGCGTACATCGAGGTATTGTTCGAGGGATGCCAGTTTCAGAAACCTGTTCACTTTGCCCATACCTGTGTAAAAGTTCACATCCACTTTTGTTTTACCGGTCTTTCCTTTTTTAGTAGTGATCAGTACTACGCCGTTGGCGGCCCTGGAACCATAAATAGCAGTGGCGTCTGCATCTTTCAGGATTTCCATACTTTCAATATCCGCAGGAGAGATGCTGTTGAGCGGGCTCAATCCTGATCCTACTGCAGATGAAGCAATAGCCAGGCCTCCTCTTCTTTCCATAGGTGTGCCATTGAAAGGAACACCATCGATAATATATAATGGCAGTGTACCGCCTGTGATGGAATTACGGCCACGGATCTGCACATTGATGCCGGCGCCCGCACTTCCGTCGGATTCAGACACAAACACACCAGCCAGGCGACCGGATAAAGCCTGCAATGGATTTGACACAGGCACTTTTGAGATCTCGCTTGACTTTATGCTGGAAACTGAACCTGTATTGAGTTTCTTACTGGTGGCATAATATCCCTTGAATACAAACTCTTCGAGTTTAGATTCCGAAGGTTTCAGGGTAACCGTCAGAACTGTTTGCTCAGCTACTTTCATTTCCTGATCCTGATAGCCGATAAATGAAAAAACGAGGATCTGCCCCGGGTTGGCATTGATGATGAACTCGCCTTTGGCGCCTGCGCTGGTGCCGTTACTTGTTCCCTTGATCTTTACAGAAGCGCCAGCCAGCGGTGTTCCGTCGGCGGAGAGAATGGTGCCGGTGATGGTTTGGAAAACGGGATATACCATAAGCTCTGGTATCCTTTCAGTCTTCGGCGACCTGACAGATGCGCTGATGATAACAGATGTATTCTCAATACTGTAATCCAGTGACTGGCCTTTCAATACGGCATCCAGGAAAACGCGCAATGATTGATCTTTAGCGTGGATACTTACTGGCTTTGCGTTACGAAGGATAGCTCCATCGTACAAAAACACAAAACCTGTCTGCTTTTTCACAGCGGCAAGCACCTTTTCAAGTGGCTGGTCCTTTCCGGAGAAAGTAACGGTTTGCGACAGGCTTTTGGCACTCACATGCATACCCAGGAGTAGCATAAAAAGAGCAGTCAGTTTCATGATACGGAGCAGTTTTTTTGAGAACCGGATCTGATCAGCCGGTGCTTCTGCCCATTGTTCCATTCCTTTTTTGGGGAATGATACCAATGCAGCAGCCACACCTATCCGGTTACAAGAGAAGAGAAAATTCATACTTTTGTAACGGTTTTGGTAAATAAATAAGTAGGCAGTCTTACTGGACGTCTTTCTTTATGGATTGATCCGAAACTATCGCCGGCTCCTGTCGTAACCAGGATCCGGTTTTTTTATCGGCATCAATCAATGTGCTTGTTTGTGTTTATTGTTGAACGATCAGTTTTCTACCTTCCAGCCTGCATTTCACCTGCATGCGCTCCAATACTTTCAACACCTGTTGCAGGCTGAGATCCCGGCCCAGCTCTCCCTGAATTTCTCGGGTGGGTACAGCTCCTTCATATATTACTTCGATATCGTACCACCGTTCCAGCTGACGCATGGCAGTGGGAACATCGGCGCGATCGAAATAGAAAAGTCCATTTTTCCAGGTCACCACCTGCGCCGTATTCACCTTGCTCACTTTAATATCTTCCGAAGTTTGTGACACGCGTGCCTGCTGGTCCGGCATCAGCCTGGCACTTTGGTTGCCGTTGTTCACCTGCACTGCGCCTTCCACCAGCGTGGTATTGATGCTGGCCTCGTTTGTGTATCCATTGACGTTGAACTGCGTTCCCAGCACAATCACTTCTGTATTGGCCACAGTTACTTTAAAAGGTTTATTACTGTTCTTACGCACATCAAAATAGACTTCGCCTGTAATGTCAACCCGACGCTCATTGCCTGCAAATGCAGTGGGGTAGCGGATGGAGCTCTCGGCATTCAGCCATACAGCAGATCCGTCAGGCAGTTCAACTCTGAACTGACGGCCCCTTGGTGTACTGAGTGTATTGTAAACAGCGCCTTTCGGATGATGATCCGTTCCTGCATAACTGATGCTGTTATTCTTCAATACAATATCTGCCCCGCTTTGCTTTGCCACCACGCCATTCTGCAAACTGTCGAGCAGGATCTGGCTTCCATCATCCAGCGTCAGAACAGCACCTTCTCTCCCTGGCAGAATATCAGCCTGGGCAGTAGTTTCCCGGGAAGGAGCGGCGGGCTTTTCACCCGAAAGCCACCACCATGTAATACCGGCCGCCAACAATACTACAGACGCAGCGGCCCAACGCCAGTAAGGGGTGGCGATAGAAATACCCCTTACCGGCGTTGGCTGGTAGATCCTTGATTCAAGCCGCTTCCAGTTCATGTTTTCCATGGTTAACTTTTCCTCACCGGGTACAGAGTTGGAAAAGTCTTCGTCTTGCTCAAAATAGTCGTAATGTTTTTCTACATAGACTTTTTCGGCTGAGGAAGCTTTCCCTTTCAGATATCTTTCCAGGATTTTTTGAATGTGTTTCATGCAGCAAGTAAAGAGCGGTTGACGCTCTCCGGGTATATAGCCACATAAGTGCAGCATATCTCCCAAAAGATCTCAAAAAAAATTTATCAGGAATAATGAACGGCCATAACCGTGGCAATAAGCGGAAGAATACGGGGTTTCAGGCCATTGAGTGCAGTTCCCAGTTGATTCTGAACGGTCTTCTGGGAAATACCCAGTGCTGTTGCGATTTCTTTGGTGCTCATCCTGGAATTTACATGCAGCAGGAAAATTTTCCGGCGTTTGTCCGGAAGGGTATCAGCGTAGGCCTGTACCAGTTCCATCAGGTCTTTGGAAAGCAATCTTGACTCGGGCTCCTCTGTTTCCAGCAATAACTCCTGGAAGGGTTCAAAGAAGGTATAAGTGATTTTAGATCTGGTCAAAGCATTCAGGGTTTCATACCGGGCGGCCGTTTTGAGATAGGCTTCGAGATGGAGGATTTCCAGGGATTCTTTTCTTCGCCATAATTTATAGAAGACCTCCTGTACCAGGTCTTCGGTTTTTTGTTTGTCCCTTATCCGTTTATAAACTGCATTGAACAGCTGCCACCAGTATTTCCGGTAGATGGTCTCAAATGCCTGGCGGTCGCCCTGGGTGAGCCTTTGAACCAGCACAGGATCATTATCAGACATGTCAGCTGACGTGTTCAATACGCTGTTTAAAATGTATAGAATGAAATTTTTTTAAATCGGAAGGAAAGGTCTGTGGTGGCAATTAATCCGGATAAAAGTAAAGGAAATTGATAAGAATCGGAGAAATAGAGGGGTACAATAAAAAACTTGTCAGGCCAATGTATACTGGAAAAGGCCTGACAAGAAAGTTTAAGCGGAGTGTAACACCAGCTGTTTTGTTATCTTATTACTGGTAGTAAGATAATAATAGCCAGACTTAGATAGGAAGTTTGTAGAGTCTGGAATTCTGAACCAGGAACAAATCAGTACCAATTGAAGTCATTGCGGATGTTTCTTCCCATACAGACCCGCCAAACTGGGTATAATTTCCGCTGGTATCTACTTTGAAAATCCTGTTATGAACCACTACATATAACCAGCCATTGCTATTTGTTATTGCAGCAGTGCCTCCGTAAATGATAGGCCCCAATTGAGTTGCCGCTCCGGTAGTAGGATTAACCTGATACAACCTTTGGCTTTCTACAATGTATAAGGAACTGCCCATGCTTGTCATTCCTTCAGTGGCAGTCCAGAATAAACTTCCCTGGCGGGTATAAGCTCCGGTAGTTGGGTCTACCTGGTAGAGTCTTTGATTTTCTACAATATACACCCAGCCATTTAAGCTTGTCATTGCATCTGTTGCAGTCCAAACACCAGGTCCTATTATCGTAGCAATGCCGGTAGCAACATTAACCTTATAAATTCTTTGATTTTCTACGATATATAAAAATCCATTTAAGCTTGTCATTGCTTTAGTGGCAGTCCAAAGTTGGGTTCCTATTTGAGTATAAACTCCTGTAGTCTTGTTAATCCAGTACAATCTCTGATTGTCAACAGCGAACAGCGTGTCACCCATACTTGTCATTGCATCGGTTGTAGCCCAGATTCCTGTGCCTACCAGCGAATGACCAGAAGCGAGTTTGGGATACATACCCGCAACTGCATCTCTGTCTCCCGTTGGAAATCCACCCCAGGAAAAACCACAAGTTCCGCCATTCATAACAGACAAGGGATCACTGGATGGTGTTCCAGGAACCAGAACAGCCCCTTCGGGATTTGCTGCCTCGCCGTTGAATGCCCAATTGGTATGCCTAAGTCCGATATTATGTCCAAGCTCATGAGCCAGCAAAAAAACCAGCTTACCATGGTTTAGTCCGGATGCCAATGTCTCTGAAATATACACCATGTCGAATGGACGGCCATCTGCATAAGGGAATCCTCCAAGACCACAGACACCCGTGCCGAGAAAATTATTCCTGGACACTGTAATTTGCGCCTGAGCGGGATCCGTTGTTCTGACGAATAAAATCTCAGAATTAATTGAATTTTTGTATGCCGCTATTGCTTCGTCCAGCGCCGCACTTACATTGTTGTAAATGCTTACAAAATTGTTATCCAAATACACTCTTATCAGTGTTCTATCCTGAGACACTAAATTGTAAGTCCTGTATTGTTTCACTTTGCCAGGATTATCTACAGTTGAGGGATTCTTATGGAACATTATGTCTCCTCCAACAATATAATGGTCGTCAAATTCCACTATCGAAGATTTTGTAAAACCCATCTCAAGGATTCTACTTAAAACCTTATTGGTTTGTTCCGGTTCCGGGCTTTCATTTTTAGCATCTTGTTTCTTACAAGAAAACACAAAGGCCATTAAACCCATTAATAGCCAAAACTGTACTTTTTTCATGGTTTTCAATTTGTTAATAGAAATGATAAAATGGATCACGCCTGTTCATCAGGCCGTGTATTTTGGAAAACTGCTATTCATTTTTTTAGAATCGATACGCTCAGTCTGGAAAGAGTTGGCTCCAGTTGCTTTCTTTAGCCCAGGAGAATTTGCCGTAGTAAGACCGGAGCGGATCACCTGCATCTGGCAAATAAATACTCAACCCGCTGAATGTTCTTATAGGACTACCCAGGAATGAAGCTGTGTGATCCTTGTAAATAATCGCTTTGTCTAATTGCTGTTTTATTTCCTTGTATTCTTCTTTAGAGTAATTTTTATCAAAAAAATCCAGGAAGTCGTAAGCATCTACACGGGAGGTGATATCGAAATTCAATTTCTGGATGGAACTTCGTTGGTACCCGGAAACCGGAAGCTTTTGGCTAAGTAACTGCTTTGTGAGTGCTGCCAGTTTATCCAATTCTCTTGTATCAATAAGCGAAACTGTAGCGGAAGCATTTATTCCCGACAAAGTATCATAATACTGAACAAACTTTTCGCACACGCGCATGAGCTCATCAGGCCCGCCAAACAATAGGGGTACTACAGTCTCGTATGGATAACTGGAAGCAAGTACTTCAGAAGGAGAAGCCAATATATATTTTGCTTTGCCCTTCATCTCATAGATTGCCTCTATGCTTGCCATGGAACAGGCATCAAACAGGATGAAATCCATATTATCCCGCAACGCATTTCTAAAATCCCTGATGTCCATTTCTCTGCCTCCATCTGCTCCAACTGCATTGGGAGCAACACCACCCGGAGGAGCCCAGGAAGTTGCATGCGACCAAAAAACAAGTCCAAACGAAGCTGACGGCGCATATAACCTGGATTCATTGATCACACTGGAAAGAAAATCCGGGTCTGATGTATTTTGACCCCGGTAGATCCTTATGGTATCTGCACGCTGAGCAGACTGGTTAACTCTTATCAAATAAGAGTTTCCGGATCCCGTCTTCAATAATACAAGCAGTTCCCCTTTAAAATTTTTAGCTCCTGCCTTGATGGCATTAAAGCTATTAACTGCATCTTCCGACAGATCATTATTGGCCGCCATATAAACAAGTACCGTACGTCCGACAAAATCATCGTTCTTTGCTTTTCTGCAATTCTGAAACAAAGAACTAACGCATAGGCACACTGCTATAAGGCCATGTTTTTGGCTTATATTTAGTAAGTACATACAGATACTTTTATACAGGTAAAATATTGCGTCTTCTTCCTTTGCAATACAATTGCAACAGGATCACGCCGGGTCAGCCTCAGAAGAGTTGACCAGTCAGAAAATCAGATGGGAGTAGTAGCTATCGTAGTTTGTCAGACCCTTTCTGCAAGGGTAGGAAAATACTTGTTTCCAGCCGGAAGCCAGTCTGAACAAGTGTTTAAATGATCTGAATGGGAAGTGGAGGGCTGAAAAATCTGTAGTCTCCCCTGAGTAACCGGAGAGGAGGTAGTGATCAACAGGTTCATACGCGCTAGGATTTTCTCTGCTGGTGCAGGTTGGTTTACTGGTATCAAATTCCAAACAAATCTAACTGTAATTAGTCAGACAGAATTTTATTTCATGTTATTTTTAGCAACTGCGAAGAATCAGCGTATAAGTGCGTAAAACATCCAATAACTGCGTTTTGGTTTTTATGCGTAAGTAGTAATTTATTGTGAAGAGAAAAACAAAATGCGTATATACAACACCGATACCATTACGGTTCACTATTAAAATAAAAAAAACAAATGATTATTACCTCAGTATGAACAGGAATTATTTTAAAAGTATAACTCTTTATATATGACGCAATAAAGATCAATGTTTTTGTTTCATTGCTTCCGCCACTTCCACCGGCAGATCAGATTCCAGGATATCCGCGCCCTGCGCAAAAATATCCCTGTAAGCAGCTGCGCGCTCTTGTACTGTTGCCAGTTTATCATACACCGGCGCAGCCGAGATCATACACATCACCCCTCTGGCATGCAGCAAATCAAACATTACTTTATTGGCAGGTTTATTTTCTGAACCGATATAGGCGATCATATTCTTCCAGGGTATGCCGGCAGCTTCATATTCCTTCAACGCGTCCTCTGTTTTTACAAAAGCTGACATCATTCTCTCCGGGTTATCGTTGAAATAAAACTTTGCCTGTTTGGCATTGTGCACGGTAACCATCATAAAATGATCCGCCTTGTTTTTTCTGAGCAGGTCTGCGATCATCTGCATCGGCACATCCTTCTTATCAAGGTTCAGCACTGTTTTCCCTCTTGCCCAATCGATGGCCTCCTGAAGCGTTGGGATCCGATAAGGAGTTATATTTCCATCCCTGTCCTTTAACCGGAGCTGCTTTACTTCTTCCCAGGTGTAATCAGACAGCTTGCCTTTGCCGGTAGTTGTCCTGTCCAGGGTAGCATCGTGCAACAGAACAATTACACTGTCCTTTGTAAGGCGCGGATCTATTTCAAAAAAAGCAGGGGTGTTCTTTAATACATACGCAAATGTTTCAATGGCATTTTCAGGATATCCTTTCAGGTAGCTGCCGCGATGCCCGCTGATAATCCGCTCACCCTTTCCCGTATAATGAAAGAAAGCATGCAGGTCTGCAGTCTTCTTTATTGGCAACTTTTTCAACTGGCTATAGCAGGTGGATGCAATACAAACAGCTATGAACAGAGAAAGGGTTTTCATTTTAGCGTAATTTGGAATTGAGTAATTCGAGTGTGAGTGTTCCATTCTTATCCAGTTCAAAGCAGGTAATGGATGAGTTTTCCTGCACCAGTTGCCTGTAGTTTTTCAAAGGCATGCCCAGCTTATAAGCCATATATAACCTGTTGATACCGTTGTGAGCAACCACCATCACATTACCATTTGAATGCTTCTGCTGAAGCCCTTTGAAAAAATCATCCACACGGGCTACGATCTCACCACCTGTTTCTCCTGTACCGCCGGCGCGGTTTGTTTCCGGGTCCTTCATCCAGTTCAGCCAAAGCGATTCATTCTCTGCAATGAATTCTTCTTTAGTTTTCTTTTCCCAATTGCCGAAGTCTGCCTCAATAAGACGGTCATCTTTTATCACTTCCTTACCTGAGGCAATACCAGCGGTAGTGAACGCCCGCTGTAAAGGAGAAGAATATACTGCTGCGAATTCAATCCCTTCCAGCTGCCGCTTCACTTCTTGCGCCTGGCTCAGCCCTTTTTCTGTCAATGGTATATCTGTTCTGCCGCAATACCTGTTATTATCAGCATTCCAGGCAGTCTGACCGTGACGGAGTAAATATATTTTAAGCATAGACTTTTCTTGACTTCAATTCTTGCATGAATAATTGGTATTTCTGATCGTAAGCTAACACCAGTGAATGCTCCGGCTTCACTGTCATTTCGGGGCTCACCATCATGGCGGCTGCTTCCTGAAGTGTTGAATAAAAACTGCGTGATGCAGCTAATATCGCTGCGCCGGCTGCACCTGACACGTTCTTCATTTTTGATACCGGCACATTCATCACAGAAGCCCTGATGCGTAACCAGGTATCGCTGTTACTTCCTCCTCCCGCAGTGAAAACAGCCGTTATTTTTTCGCCGGACAGTTCCGAGATCCTTTCAAAAGCATAGCGTTCGATAAAAGCCACGCCTTCCATGCAGGCAATGAATTTTTCAACCGTATCTCCTTGGGGCCAGAATCCCTCTGCCTGTGGTGCATTGAAAGGGAAACGTTCCCCTTGCTGTAAAAGCGGCCAGGCGAGGGACTCAGCGGGCAATCTTTTTGCCGCCTGCCTGCTCAGCTCCTGCAAGTCTTCTCCGGAAAACAATTTGCTTGCCCAATCTGCACCTGTATTGCTTGCGCCACCGGGCATCCAGTAACCCGAAGGGTGCCGGTGATTGTAAATAACTCCGGAAGGATCATTGATGGGCTGAACTGTCACGCCTTTTATTACCAGCGTAGTACCAATGGTTGTATTCCATTGGCCCGGACTTACGGCGCCAGATGCCACTTGTGAAGCACAGCCATCCGTCATACCGGTTGATACCATTACATTTTCTGGCAATCCCCATTGCAGGGCAAGCTCAGATATGATACAACGAAGGGGAGCTCCAGACGGTTTCACTTCCTGTAACCATTCTTTCTTCACCCCTATTTTTTCTGAAATATACTCAGGCCATTTATTCTGATAAAGATCGTAGCCCGATTTCATAGCATTGGTAAAATCTGTCACTCCATACTCACCACATAACCTACCTGTGATAAAATCTGCAGCATGAATGAATTTAAAAAGCTTTGACGTTAGGTCAGGGTATTGATTCAGGAACCACTTCATCTTCGGCAATCCACTGGATGCGTTAAAAGCAGTGTACCCTTCCTTTACATGCTGCACGGCCACTTCCTTACAAAAAGCCGCTTCATTTAAAGAACGCGGATCACTGTACATGATCGCAGGGTGTAAAGGATTATGATCAACTCCTAATGGAATTATAGTTCCTGATGTTGAAGTAACTGCAACAGCTTTTATTTTTCCCAAATCCACATAAGGTTTCACTTCTTGCATCAGGGCGGGGATCAGTCTGCAACAGCAGTCCCACCAAAGCTGTGGCGATTGCTCTTCTCTCCAGCCATCGTTCAATAAGAACGCTTCTTCCTTTGCTCCCCATTGCCTGCCGGTTTCATCCAGCATAACAACCCTTGCTCCCTGTGTCCCGATATCGATCCCAATAAAATATGCTTGCCTCATCGCTTGATTAATTTAACTCACAGCTCTGAACTGCTCTCTGGTTGCTTTCCATTGTTCGTAATATGCTTTCAAAGCCGCTGCATCGGTAGCTGCGGAGCTTTCATGTTTTCCTTCGGCCTTCGGAACAGCAATTCCCGTTGCTTCGTTACATAACATGGCAGCACCTATAACCGATGCCTGCTCAAAACCAGGCCTTACTCTCACTTCATTGCCAGTGATGGTTGCAATGAGGTTTCGTAATGTGCGGCTTTGCAAGCCACCGCCGCATGCCCAGATATAACCGGCATCATGACCGGAGATTTCCGCCAGCACTTTATAATTCTCTGCAATTGAAAATGCAATATCCATCAGGGTTGCCCATACAAAACTACCGCGGCTCAACTCATGCGATACCGGTACAGGAAATACAAACCCACCCCAGATCACCGGCTTCGTTTCCCCGGCAATCAAAGAACCCAGTGAAGCCACACAATGCTTATGCATGGTTTCCGCCAGCTCTTTCTCAATCACATCATATCCTTCATTTGGATAAAACACTTCTTTCAGGCGTTGATAGTTCAGTCCTGTAACGCCTGCGTTCGCTTCAAACACAAAACGGTTCTCAACGATGTCCCTGCTTGTCCAGGTCCTTTCTTTGGTATCAGTAATATAAGCTCCTTCCAGCTTCACCACAGGGGTAGTGGTTCCTGAAACGATCACTACATCTCCCACAGAAGGACTGGTACTCTTGATGGCCATTTGTGTATCGCCACCTCCGGTGATCACCTTGGCATCCTGACTGAAACCCCAGGACACTGCGATACCTTTCTTCACAGTACCAGCCACACTGCCAGCTTGTGCTAAAGCCGGCAATACGTTTTGGGCGATGGCGAACATATCGCAAAGCTCATCGCTCCAGGCGCCTGCGGCCACATCGTACAACAATGTTTCCGAAGCCTGCGAATGCTCATACAAGGCTATGCCACTCAATTCCCATGCAGCCCAGTCGCTGATGCTGAGAAAAAATGAAAGTTTATTCCAGATCTCTTTTCTTTTCTCCCGTATGCCCACCAGTTTATAAGCAGAGAACAGGGAGGTAGGGTAGCGACCTGTCAACTGATAGATCCTGCTTTTATCCGGAAATGTATTCTCCCACTCCCTTCCGCGGTGATCTATATTCGGCAAACCAATAACGGCTTTGCCGGATTGGTCAATCAATACAATGCCTTCCCGTTGGCTGGTTGTGGTTGCGGCTTTTATGTTTACAGGTCCGGCCTGCCCCAGCGCCGATGCAGTCAATTCCTGCAACTGGCCCCAAAGTTCTTCCGGTTTAAAATAGATGGAATCAGCGTACAGTTCATCTCGATAGTACCGGATATCGGCTCTCGCCACTCCAAGGATTTCTCCCGATGGCGTTACAATAGCTGATCGCACATTCCCCGTACCGATGTCGAGCACCAGGTATGCATCCTGTTTATTCATCCGTCAGATTTTAGCGTTGAATATACGATGATAATATTTCCTTGTTAGCCAGCCTGTCTGCACTGTGCTTTCCATGAACGAACCATTCCACCAGTACTTCATTGAGAATGCGTACATGGTGGTCTTCCACTTCATGGGTAGCCCCCGCGATATGCGGTGTAGGCAATACATTCTCCAGATCGATTATTTTATAATCCAGCTCATCCGGTGGCTCGTTATCAAACACATCAAGGATAGCGCCTTTGATCTTGTTTTGCGACAATGCCTTGTACATATCATTCCTGTTCACCACTACAGCCCTGGCAGTATTCACAAAAATGGCATCAGGCTTCATCAGCTCAAACAGCTTGTGATCGATCATACCCCTGGTATCAGCCGTTACCGGTAAATGCACGGATACAATATCACAGGTAGAAAACAGTTCTTCCAGGCTGAGTTGCTGGTAAGAAGGAAAAGAAGATGCATTCACATACGGATCATAATAGGCAATACTGCATGGATAATTCTCTACCAACTTTGCGATCAATTGTCCGATGGCGCCAAAGCCTACCATTCCGATCCTTTTACCAGCCAGTTCATTGCCTTTGAACTCAAGGTAAGAAGTATGTGCACCTGCGTTCCAGTTGCGTCCGCGGAGCCAGCTGATAGCAGGCAGCGTTTTACGCAGGAACGTGATCACATTGGCGATGAACATTTCCGCTACCGCCTGTGCATTACGCGCAGGCGTGTAAAATACGGGGATGCCATGCTTTGAAGCGGCTGCCAGCGCTACATTGGAAGGCGTGCCCCTGCATACACCTATAAACTGCAAATGTGCATTTGCATTGATCACTTTTTCAGTTACATGGTCATGTTCGGTGATGAGCGCTTCGGCTTCAGTTTCGTACAAAAGAGCCGTCAGCTCATCTTCATTAAAGGCGCGCCCGTTCTCTTTCCAGGGACGATAAATTACTTCCCCCAGGTCCTGCTTTACATCAAACAAACCTTTCTCATGATAGGGCGCAGTGATCAGTACTCTCATATATCTCATTAATGTTTACAAAAATTTGATCGTTTCAAGATTGCAATACAGATGATTCAGTAACAGCTACCTTGTTAACATTACCGGTATCTGTTGCAGGCAATGTGATGAAGCGGGTCAGTATGGCGCTGATAAAATACAAGCTGGCCAATATCCAGATGATGCCATCTGCTCCAACACTGCCAATGAAAATTCCTACGATGGCAGGGCCCACGAAAACAGGCAGACCTGCACCCAGGTTCAGGATGGCCATTGCTGCGCCTTTATCTTTCTTCACCAGGGACGGAACCAGTGCCGAAAGCGGCACATAACCCGCCAGGCAAGCCCCCCAGGCAATTCCGGCCAGCATTACCAGCCAGTAATTTCCGCCTGAATATTGTGGGATGTAGAACAGCAGCAATGTGGTGAGGCCGCAACCTACTCCACCAAACCAGGCGATGGTTTGCCGCCATCCAAGCCTGTCTCCCACAAAACCGAAGATCAGGTTGAAAGCGATATTGCTGGTAAAGATGGTACCCCAGATATACAACCACTGCGTTGTGCTGAACCCATGTGCTTCCATATAAGTCGGAAGAAAAACAGGAAATGCAAACTGGGCAGTGGTATTGATCACTCTCACAATTCCACCTATTGCCACTTTAGGTTCCGTTCGAACAATGGTCAGCCCTTTTATGAGCTCCTTCCATTTATTATTTTTCGCTTCTTCATTTATCCTGAATGGCGCTTTGTTTATCAACAGGGCGAATACTGCACCCAGTAACACCCAAAACACTGCGCTCCACAACGCAGGGATATGTCCCAGTTCACGGATGGCCCAGCTTGAGTAAAATGCTCCCAGCACATTCAATCCGCCAGTGAACACAAACCAGAACCATCCTACTGCACGCCCCAGCGTACCGGGTAAAGCAGCATATGAGATCCAGACCAGGAATGAATATGCAAACAGTGGATAACCGAATCCGCGAAGCGCGTAGGTGATCAGCATCGTTGGAAAATCAAGCGTATCCAGGCCCAGGCCTATGAAGCCAGCTGTGCCTGCCAGATAGATCAGCAGGCCAACCAGCATGGTTTTCTTAGGGGTAAATGACTCAGCCAGCACTCCTGAAAACCAGGAAGCGATGGCAATTGTAATTCCGTAAGCAGTATACAACGTGGCATTCTGTTGAATGGTCATGCCGCGCTCAAGCAGGTAAGGGCTCAGCCATCCCGTTTCCATGCCATCTCCCATCATAAAGATGAGTATACCGATGTATCCGGTCAGCAGTGATGGTGGAATTCCCGCCTTGTCAGTTAAGGTTTCGTTTCTCATTTGAAGCAATCGTTTTGGTACAGTTTCTATTCAAACACGAGCTTGTACTCGTTCCTGGGATCGGTCTTCCAGGCATGTTGCCTTGTTGTTGGCGATATACCGAATAAAGGAGAGAATGTTTTCACCTTTACTGTTTTACTGTCAGGGAAGAACTCGATGATGCGCAGCCAGCCATCACCACCATTGCCTTCGCGATGACCACCGCCCATCGATTGTGCATCGAACAGGATCTGGTGTACAGCTTTGCCGGCCGAGTTCTTGTCTTTTCTGTATCCTTCTCCGGAGATATGTCCGCATAATACCATTTCAATATTGGAAGAAGGCTCTACCACCTTTTCCCAGATCTGCTGACCATTGTTGGCATCGGGAAGCGGGGTCCGTGGCGACTTCTGGATCATATTGTCCACATTGTACGGTTCCCACCAGATCCAGTTGATCTTTCCGTTGGTACGCTGGTCCTTTGCGTTCAGATATTCGTGCGTGGCCAGGATCACCCGGTGATTTTTGTATTGGGGAAGTGCAGCTACTTTTTTTGCCCAGGTCAAAACAGTGTCCCTCGGGCCATACTCAACTGTCATGAAGAGATAGTCCTTTCCATTCAGGTCTTTCAGTTCATACGCTGAATTTTCCAGTGTAGGTTGCCCTTGCTCATTCCTCGAATTCTGAACCAGGTATTTCTGATTGAGATGATTTCTTTCAGTTGTGAAGAACTGGCTGTATTGGGAAGTGCGGTTGCCCTGTCTGTTGATACTGTAATCATGGTTTCCGGTTGCCGCGATGTAGGGAACTTTTCCATCCAGTTTGCTGAAGGCCTTAGACACGTATTCCCACTGGCTTTTGGAGGTCTGGTCACCATCATAATCGTTGGTGATCTTTCCGTCATTCTCTACCAGGTCGCCCACCCCGATCACCATCTTTACATTGAGGGTATCGATATTGTCCACTATCCAGGCCATCATAAGGTCTACCAACGGCTGGTTCCTTTGCCATTTCACATAGTTCTGCAGGTCAGGCACCATGATCAAAGACCAGGAACCTTTCTGATCCAGGGCAGGCTTCTTGTAACTGTCCTGTGCAAACGACAGTGAGGAAGCCAGTACAAGCAGTAATGCAGATACGAATATTCTCCTTTTCATTTTTTTTGATTCTTTAGTCTATAACAAAATCAGCCTGCAAAAAGAAATGATCACTGGGATATTTACCGTTTACTGCATCTTTAACGATGGCAGCAGCTGTTGGCCTGATATTTCCACGGTACCAGATATAATCGATCCTTCCTTTTGAAGAGGCTTTGTCATAAGCTACACCCTGGAATTCATGCCCGGTGTGTCCGGCTTCTTTTTCACCATGAATGGTTTCATAACTTTCTTTCCAACCACCATTGCGTACAGACTCGAACACTTTACTGTCGAACCTGGTATTGAAATCTCCGGTAAGCAATTGAATGAAATCCGGTTGGTATTGCGCGCTCTCTTCCACCACCATCTTTGCCTGCTGTATCTTGGCTTCGGCTGAAATATGGTCAAGGTGGAGGTTTACAAACCTGAACTCTTTGCCCGTTTTTTTATCTCTAAGCCGCACCCAGTTTGCATGACGCGCCCTGGCTGTATCCCAGGACCTGCTACCTGCCACCAGTGGCGTTTCGGAAAGCCAGTAAGTTCCGCCGGTCAACAAATCATAACGCTCTTTGGAGAAAAGGATAGGATTCTTGGCGATGCCATGGTACCCTGTTGGGTGTGCATCCATTTCCGGACCATCGAAACCGAATAAATGGAAAGAAGAAAAATATTTCCTGAGATCATCAGCCTGCACCTTCAGTACTTCCTGGAAGCCTACGATATCCGGCTTTCTGTCTTTGATCACTTTGAGGCAGATATCTTTCCTTACAGACCAGCCCACACCTTTGGCTTCATCTTCATCCAATGCAACACGGATATTTGCTGTGAGGATCCGATGTGAATTTGAAGTCCGCACTGCTTCGCTGGCAAAAGCGGGTAAAGCAGGCAGCAATGCCGCTGCACCGATTCCCTTTATAAACTTTCTCCTACCGGATGACATGTCATATAGTTTTTATGATGCGAGTTCTTCTTTCGCAATGCGCAGGTAAGCGCCTTTTTCCAGCAGCTCCTGCTGTAATTCCTTCACGTTGATATCGGCTGGCTGAATGCCTCTTCTTACCGCCATCTTTGCTGCGCGGCCCGCGGCTTCGCCCATGGCCATGCAAGGCGCCATTACGCGAATGGCCGACATCGCTTCATGCGTGGTGGAAATACATCGGCCTGCCACAATGAGGTTCTTTATTTTCTGAGGGATCAGTGAACGATAAGGGATATCGTAACAATCTCCGCACCATTCCAGCGTACAACCGCCGCCCTGTGGGTGATGGATATCCAGTGGATAGCTTGCCACAGCAACGGCATCATCAAAATGCTGACAGGCCATGATGTCCTCGCGGGTCATGGTGTACTGTCCCTGAATTCGTCTTGTTTCCCTGATACCAAGGAAAGGCGCAGTTTTCAGAAAGTAAGCATTTTCAAAACCAGGTACGTATTCGATGAGGTATTTCTGAATATCGATGATCTGGTGTCTGCCTTCGATCTCACCATGGGTAAGGCTTCCGGGGTCGGTACCGTTCACACCGCTTACGCGTGTCATGTTCACCCAAACTTCACCCTTACGCAATCCGGTGATAAGGATGGTGCGTTCTGTGGTCAAGGTCAGTCCATCGTCCTGCGCCTGCTTGATGAGGTTGCGCATGCCAACCAGTACAAACTGGTTGTTCTGTCCAAAGTATTCAGCGGGGATAAAATCAGTGAGGTATGTTCTGGGCTCATTGGCAATGCTGGTACGCAGTTTCTCTGTATCCACGCCACCGAGGCAGAACATAAGTGTTGGAGGCTGAACGCCACCATTCTCATTTCCGTATTCGCAAGGTACCCCGGCACGGTAAGCCACATCGGCATCACCACTGCAATCGATAATTGTTTTAGCAAGGATCACTTCACGGCCTGCTTTACTTTCGATGATCACGCCTTTCAGTTCATCACCATCCATCACAACGCCGGCGCAGAAAGCGTAGAACAATACATCCACTTTACTTTCCACCAGCATCTGCAGCGCAACGGTCTTTACCGCTTCGGGCTCCACCAGTGTGAGGCTCATATGCAGCGGGCATGGGCGGTGTTCGCTTGAAGCCTGAACTGCTTTTAACCGGTCAATCAGTTTTTGCGGAAGTCCTTTGATGATCTGGTTTCCTTTTTGTCCGAGAAACCCGAGAATGGGAAGACCGATAGTCATATTACCGCCTACGAAGCTTCGGCTTTCTACCAGCATTACATTTAATCCATCTTCAGCAGCCGCCAGTGCAGCCATGATCCCTGAAGGTCCTCCGCCAATCACCAGTACATCTGTTTCTTTTCTCACACTGATTTCCCTGGCTGGCTCTGTGATTGTTTTTATCATGCTATTTATGGTTTACAGTTTTATATTTTTCGGTTTTTCGGGCCGTACCATTGTCCATAAGATCAGCACTGCCAGCGGATGCAGGAATGCCATGGCAATGAATATCTTTTCAGCGCCCAGTGTACCCATGAACTGACCTACGAAGTAGTTGAACAGCACAGCGCCTAATGCGCCAAAGCCTCCTGCAATGCCGAGCACGCTCGCCACATTCTGTACAGGAAATGCTTCTGCCACAACCACACTGATGGTGAACAACCAGCTCAAACAGGCAATGGCCACAATGCTGAAAACAGCTAACGTAGCCCAAGCGCCACCCAGGTAAGGTGTGAGTGCGCAAAGCGGACTAAGTATAGCCACGCGGGTCAACATCAGCTTTCTTGCTTTCAATGGGTCATGTCCTTTTCTCACCAGTTTATCAGACCAGGCTGAAGTGCCGATGGCGCCTAAGTCTGCAAACAGGAACGGTATCCATCCGAACATTCCTACCTGCGCCAGTGTGAGGCCGGACTCTTCCTGCAGATAACCGGGCAACCAGAACAGACAGAAATACCAGACAGGATCACTTACAAAACGGATCAGTAAAATGCCCCACAAAGTGCGGGTGCCCCAGAGCTCCTTCCATTTGAACCCTACCGGTGAAACCGCAGTGGCTGCCGTTGTTGCAACAGACTCCTTCAGAATATGCGGCGGAGGATCCTGGTAAACCAGTTTCCATAAAACGGCAATCAGGATCCCGACTGCGCCCATTGTTATGAAAGCGATCTGCCAGCTATAAGTGAGTGCCAGCCATGCAATGGCCGGGGGAGCGATGATGGCCCCGATAGAGCTACCCGCCACGCAAAGGCTGTTTGCAGTGGCGCGTAGCTTACCGGGGAACCATAATGCAATTACTTTGAGCTGTGCCGGAAAATTAGTGGGTTCAGCTGCTCCCAGCAGTCCACGGAAAAAACCGAACTGTCCGATAGACCTGGATAAACCGCCGCCGATACAGGCCAGCGACCAGGTGATGATTCCATAGAACATCACCACACGTGCTCCGAACCTGTCAACCATCCATCCTGTAACAGGATACATCACGGCATAACAGATGGTGAAAATATTCAGGATCCATGCGTAGCCACTGTCGTTGAGACTGAACTCAGATTTGAGTACAGGTTTAAGTATGGACACGATCTGCCTGTCGACATAGTTGAATACTATGGCCAGGAAAATAATGGCGACTATAAACCAACGTCTCTTTTCAGCGCTAAGCAATCCTTTCATTCCATTTATTTAAGTCTCTAAACTAGTTCTTAATATCCATCGTTCTGATCCAGGCTTTTGTTGGCATCCCTTTCAGATTTCGGAACAGGCCAGAGCTCATCTTTCTTCACTTTGAATATTACTTGTTGTGTAGTGAAATATTTAATGGCTTCTGCATGATTGTAGATAGGGGTATAGTTCTCATCAAAACCGGTGAGCACTTCTTTAGTCCAGGCTTTGGCGTCTCTGTTCAGATAGATGTAACCGTTCATTACTGTTTTGGCAATATCCCAACGGCGGAGATCATACCATCTCAGGCCATCATTCGCCAGCTCCACCTTACGCTCGTAACGCAGGGCGGTACGCAGCTCTGCCTGTGTGAGCGCAGTTGGCAGTTCGGGCATTTTCGCGCGGCGGCGGATCTTGTTGATGGCTTCATATACAGTATTGTCGATGTCATTGTCTTCGATCTTAGCTTCTGCGTAGATCAGCAGGAGCTCGGCAAAACGGAAGATACCCACATTCAGATCTGACACACCGCTTACAGAAGTGGAAGCAAAATCAGCCAGGTCGATCGGTTTACGCCAGAGGTAACCACTGAAAGACCTGAATGCGTTGGTGGCATCGGCATTGGCAACAGAAGGTGCTGTTGGAGAAGTACCGTTGATCACCGGCCAGTAGTTCTTCACAGTTGAAAAACTGGTGGCAGGTTCAAACTGGTATCCTACATAACGTGCATGTGGACGTGCGCAATACATATCCAGTCTGGGATCGCGGTTCTCAAAAGGTTTGGATGCATCGTAAAGCGGGGACTGAGTAATCGGCAATCCGTCTTTCGCCTGGAAAGTATTGATCAGGTCCTGTGTTGGTCCCCAGTAACAAACACCTTTACCCAAACGTGAAGCAGAATAGTACTGTTGATTATGGGTATTGCCCGGGATGGTCATATTGTATTCAGCTACCCAGATCCATTCCTTGCTGGTTTTAAAACCTGTATGTCCGAAGATATTGCTTACTTCAGGCTCTCCCGCGGTATGATCTTTTCCTACATGATCAATAGAGGCGTTAAAAGGAGTGAGATCATGCTGGCCATTAGACAAAGTGATAGCCGTATTGGCCGCAACAGCCGCTTCTTTGTATTTCTTTGCATAGAGGGCCACCCTCGCCTTCAGCATGTAGGCAGCCACTTTTGAGGCTCTTACATTTCCGAACTGCGCCTGTGATGGGGGAAGATTATCCGCGATGGCTGTTAATTCATCCAGCAGGAATTGCTCAACTTCGGCCTTGGGAGATCTTGGCACATTGGCGTTGCTGAGATCTACGCCATGCTTGAGTAAAGGAACTGCGCCGTATAATTCTATCAGCTGAGAATAACAATAGGCGCGTACAAAGCGGAGTTCAGCATCAAGTTGTTTATATGCAGCGTCTGTCATAGTGGCCCGCAGCTTCTCCAGGTTATCCAGCACAGTGTGAACACGTGCGATGGTTTGATAATGGATCTGCCATGGTTTATTGGTCAGCGCATTATCTGTTGTGATGGCGCTGGTAATAGGAGATGTATAGTTGGTGCCGGGCCTTGCATAACCGATATCCGTGAGATTATCCATTACATGCCATATCGGAGTACTGGCGGCATCCAGTTTGCTTATATTCTGATAGGCGCCGAACAATCCCATTTCAGCTTCTTTTGCATTAGCCGGGAAAGCGCCTGTAGACGGGCCATTCAGAGAGATCAGGTCCGGTTTGCAGGAAGTCAGGGCCATAATTGCCCCAATTGTTACCGCCGCAATTTTAGATATATTATTAAAGCGTTTCATCTTTTTAGAATTTAATATCGATACCAAATGTGAATACTTTAACCTGTGGATAGTAGTTGCCACCACCTAAAGACACGCCGTCTGATGCACCTGCATCAAAGTTGATCTCAGGATCATATCCGTCGTAGAATTTGGTCTGCGTGAAAAGGTTCGTGCCGTTTACATAGATGAATGCTTTCTGCAATCCCACTTTCTTCAGGACTGTCTGGGGAATTTCATAACCCAGTTGCACATTCTTCAACCGCAGGTAAGATGCACTTCTCATCCAAAGGGTAGAGTTCTGTGTATTGTTGGTAGAAGTTACAGATACACGTGGCAGTTTGGCATCTGTATTTTCCGGCGTCCAGTAATCCAGTTGCCATGGTTTGATAGAGCTGGAGTTTGCAGCAGGAATAACATAGTGGGAGTTCAGGTAGCCATCCACTTTGCCAACACCTTGCAGGAAACCGCTCAGGCGGAAACCTTTCCAGCCAAAGTCCAGGTTGGCTGCATACGTGTATCGAGGGATGGTGCTTCCGATGATCACTTTATCTGCATCGGTAATTTTTCCATCGGGGATTGCTTTGCCATTTGCATCAGTGGCGCCTGCGATGTCCCTGTAGCGTACGTCACCGGGTTTCAGTGTTCCGATCTGTACAGGTCCTTTGCTGATCTCATCCTGGTTCTGGTACAGTCCGTCTGCGAGATATCCATAAATAGAGTTGATGGAATATCCTTCCTGCTGACGCAGCAGATCGCCGGAAGTCTGTCCTTTCATATCGAGGATCTTATTCTTTACATCGGAGATATTGAAACCGATACCGAACTGGAAGTCGCCGATCTTGTCATCATACCTTGCAGAAGCTTCCCAGCCTTTATTGGACACAACAGCAGCATTCTGGTAAGGAGAAGCCAGACCGGTAAGCTGTGAAGTATTCAGCTTGAGCAGGATACCGTCTGTTCTTTTATCATAATAATCGAAGGTCAGGGAGAGTTTGTTCCAGAGGTTGGCATCCACACCGATGCCTTTCATTTCTGTTTCTTCCCAACGGAGATTGGGGTTGGAAAGCGTGGTCTGCGTGATCATCTGGTAAATATTTCCACCCATGGAAACGCTGCTCAGCGATAAAGCTTCAGCAAAAGGATAATAAGAGTTACCGATATTCTGGTTACCCAGTTTACCCCATGAAGCTCTTACTTTCAGCATATTTACAACAGGACTGAACTTATCCCAGAAATTCTCCCTGGAGATCAGCCAGCCTGCAGAGAAAGAAGGGAATGCAGCCCAGCGGTTGTCGCCGGTAAAGCGGGAAGTACCGTCGTACCGCATGTTTGCTTCAAAGAGGTATTTGCCAGCGAAGTCATAGTTGAACCTGCCGAATGCAGAGATCAGGATCCACTGGTTTTGTAATCCGTTATTGTCTTTGGTAGCATTGTCTGCACCGGCAGTCAATTGTTCATAGTTATCGTAAACGAAATCCCTTCTGTAACCAGACAGGAGTTTTTCATCATAGGTTTCCTTGGATGTACCACCCATCAGGCTGAAGTTATGATCGCCGAAGCTCTTCTGTGCTGTTGCCTGGAATTGGTAGGTGCCGTAGAAGTACCTGTATCCGGATTCGGTCAGTTCAGTGAAGGTGTTACCCGCACCTGCTTCTGATCCATCTTCATAATAGGTCATTACACTTTTCCTGAAAGTATGGGTATTGGTAGTAAGATAGCGGGGAGCGAACATACCGGTAAGTGAGAGCCAGTCCACTGGTTTGAAATTGAGGCTCAGGTTACCATAGAACTCCAGGTTATTGGTTTTTCTGTTACCGCCATCTTCGATATAACCTACGGGATTGATCTTTACCCAACCGTCGGACCATTTGCCGGCATTCCGGATAGGGATATTCGTTGGCATCCTTCCGAGATAGTTCCAGATGGTGCCTTCATCGGCGATCTGTCTTCTGTTCCTGTTGGTCACTGCGATATCAGCCTTGATGTTGAATTTCTTGCTGGGGGTAATATCCAGGTTATTACGGAATATATACCTTTTGAAATTTGTGTTCCTGATGATACCCTCCTGATCGGTGTAGCTGAGGGAGGGAGTTACACGAACGATGCCGCTGTTGGCAGATAAAGAGATGAAGTGGTTCTGCATGAGGCCGCTTCCGTCCAGGATAGCATCCTGCCAGTTGTAGTTACCGGGATCGGCTTCATATTTCTGCCTGAAGTTTTCGATGTCGGCATCACTGTAGATCTTGGTATTGTTATCGTTCATGCTGGCGTCGTTGAACACGCGCATGTAGGTCAAGCCGTCAGTTACTTTGGGAATGGCGGTTGGTGTTTGTTTGCCAACAAATCCCCTGTAGTTAACAGACAATTTATCTTTTCCTCTTTTGGTAGTTACCAGGATAACCCCGTTGGCGGCCCTGGAACCATAGATAGCGGAAGAAGCCGCATCTTTCAATACGGATATGGATTCTATAAGGTTTACATCTACATCATCCATATTTCCTGCAACTCCGTCGATGATCACCAGCGGGTTGCTGCTGGATCCTCCGAAGGAATTGATACCCCTGATGCGGATCTGGGCGCCGTCTCCACCGGGAGAACCGGTTTGCGAGGTAACGGTTACGCCTGGGGCAAGACCTTGCAGGGCGTTTGAGGTGGAAGGGTTGGGTCGTCTCTCGAGCTGGCTGCTGCCGATAACGGAAACGGACCCTGTAAGATTGGCTTTCTTTTGAGTACCGTAGCCTACAACCACCACTTCGTTAAGCCCTGCCACATCTTTCTGAAGCGTGACATTGATAACGGAGTTGCCGGCGATGGTCACTTGTTTTTCGGCAAAGCCAACGTTTGAAAAGACCAGTACTTCTGCATTACCGGGAACGGTGATGGAATAAGTACCCTCTGCGTTGCTGGTAGCGCCTGTCTGGGCAGACTTCACGCTGATGCTTACACCTTCTAGGGGTTTGTTATTCTCATCGGTGATCTTTCCGGTGATTTTTTTGGTCTGTGCTGCAGCGGGCACGGCGAGAAGCAGGAGCCAAACAAGGCTGAGAATCCAGCTGCCGGTTAATTTCCGGGGGGTGCTTTGCTGCTGAGTAATAGCAAAGCGGAGATTTTTTTTCATACCAGCTTTTAGTTTTTTGAGCTTACTAATTTTTTCCATGAGCCATCAACTCCCTTTAATTTTGTTTCATTTCAGGTAAAAAGAATTAATTTTTTGCAAAAGAATGATCAAAAATTAAACATAACATTACCCGTCAGTAAACAAATCGTTATGAATCTGGACATGGAAAAGAGCAATCGTGGTTATTATTAGCCCCTAAAAGCCGATATTTGCTTTCAGAAGGGGCATCATTGTAAACCAAATGTAACCAATTTAAACTTTATTAAACAAATTTAAATAAAAAGAAAGCTTTTTAAAGTTTTATAAGCGGGGTTAGGGGGGATATTTTTTATCAAATCGTAAACTCTTTGCAAGACTTTGAAAATATTAGGAAATATTGGCAATTTTGTGAAACATAACTTTATTCAATGAAAACGATAACAGACAGGCACCAGTTTATCCTTAAAAAGCTCGCGGAGAAGGGTCAGGTCTCCATCCCTCAACTTATGGATGAAATGCAGGTGAGCGGGGTAACTATCCGGAAAGACCTGAAGCTGTTGGAAGAGAAAAAGCTCCTTTTCCGCACCCGGGGCGGAGGTTCCATTAATAATCCTTACGCCATCGAGCGTCCCATAGACGAGAAAGAGTTCATCAAAGCCGATGAAAAGAAGAAGATCGCGAAGGCCGCCATGGGCCTGATCGGGCAGAATGATTCCATCATCATCGCCTCCGGCACTACCGTATTTGAGCTGGCCCGCCAGCTGCAGCCAGCCAAAAGGATCATTGTGATCACCCCTGCTCTGAAAGTAGCCATTGAACTGATCGGCCGCCCCAATGTGGAGATCCTTCAACTGGGTGGCCTGGTGCACCAGAGCTCTTCCTCAACAGCTGGTTCATTTGCAGAGAAGGTCCTGGATGAACTTTCCTGCGGAGTGCTATTTATTGGTGTGGACGGGATCGACCTGGAACATGGCCTCACCATTACCAATATTGTGGAAGCAAGCCTGAATCAGAAGATGATCCGCCTCGCCCAGACAGTTGTGGTGCTGGCAGACAGCTCCAAGTTTGATCGCAGGGGACTGGGCAAGATCTGTAACCTGGATCAGATAGATTATATTATTACAGATGGAGAAGTGAGTAGGGAAACAGTGAATAAAATTGAGAAGACAGGCGTAAAAGTGTTGATAGCAGAATAAGGATACCGAACATATTTATAAAAAATCCGCATCTGGCCGATGCGGATTTTTTATTTACTCAGGGTGCCAGTCGCTCGAATCCCCGCGAGTTACCAATATTGGTTCGCCTCTGGCGAACGCCTTGTCGCCGGGAGACGACTAAATAGAAGTCACTCGCGGGACGCGAGCGACTGGGCACTGCAAAATGAAATGGAACTTCCACTTAATGAGTAATAGTTACTTCGAGCTCCATTACCTCCATCCCCGCAATCAGAATCGTTTGTGTTGGTGGTAATGTAACTGCCGTTCTCACTGCGAGAATTTTTTCAGGCTTTATCCTATTCCATTTAAAACTAAATGACGCGGCTTTATCCGACGGGTTATACACCCGGATGAGAAACTTATTCTTTCCAACCGGCTTTACACTTGTAACCACCACTTGCTCATTGGTCAATGTAAACAAACTGCCAGCCAACCTGAATTCCTTCTTTACCGGAACAGCCAGTAGAGGTTGCGTGAATCCTGCTGCGGCCTTCTCACTTGCTGCCCCATCAAAACCATCGTGCGCTCTCAATGCATACCTGAACGTGGCCAAGCCTTCCTGGTCTGCTTTGTAATTAGTATGCCAGTAATTGTTCATCGCATAACTGAACCAGTTGGTGCTTTCGGGCCTTGATGATTTCCATACCTTATGGCTTCCCTGCAAAATCCTCCTTTCATCGATCATACTATCTGCTTCCACCAGCGGCGTTTCCAGCAGCATCCATTGAATGCCTTTTTTTGCAGCGCTCGCATCCAGCCACCTTCTTCCATAGAGGTAATCCATATTGGATCCCTGCAGGTAATCTTCGGAATATTTCATAATCCCATAGCCCGCATCCAGTCTTATATCACTAAAAGATCTATGAAATGGAAACCCGAAATGCAATCCCTCTTTTTCCCGCACGGGTTTCTTATCAACAATATTTTCTATCTCCACAATATTACTTCCGGCATAGAGGCGCAGGTTTTTTTCCAATTTATTAGCGCCAGGAGCTTCCGATTCAAAATGTATGACCGTCATCACCGGGCCACGCTCTATGGCTTTTACAGTACAACCCTTATTAGTCAAAGCCGCTGCGGGATCCATTCCAGGAACATACCAGTAACTGTTCATACCCTGACCATTAAAACTACCGGCATAATTGAACGGATCGTTCCTTCGAAATGAAATGACACTGCCATTGTTTTTATCCCAGACCAGGGAGATTTTTCCATTGGATACAGAGCTATCGGTTATTGAAAACGGATTCTTACCGGTACCGGGCTTTTCTTTGGTAAGTGTATAAATCATTGTGCCGAAGGCGGGAATATCGTTTGCCATAAAAATTTTTCTGCCATCGCTTAGCTCCTGCAAGGGAAGTACTTTGCCTACCGGATCTTTGATCCCGTGGAACCCTGCACCATTGATGATAGTTACCAGGCCGGACCTGTTAAACGAAAGGGTATTAAATACAGCGATGCGGCTGGAAGCCTCATCCATTAAAGGTTGCAACAAAGACTGCTTCAGCGTTCCAACCATTTGCTCAGCTTCTTTTCCAAATTGTTTCTTGATCTTCCATTGTTCCGTAACAAAGGAGATATCGGGCTCTGAAATACTGTTATGAGCTCCCCAGGTATGTTCATGAAAGAGGATAATGCTTTTCCAGGCGCTGTCAAACAGTTTACGGTCGTACAATGCGGGGTTCAGCATTGCGTACAGGGTAGTCAATTGTTGCAGCTGCAAACTCGCGGTCCGGTTCTTTCCTTCTTCGTCCGCTGTTGAGTAAGCGCCATCCTCCCAATATGGAGTGATATCACCTTTCACTTCCGGGATCACACTCCCATATTTCTTTTCAAATTCTTCAAACAACCTGTCGGTAGTATTTAGCACTATCCGGGGAGAGGAGTACCGTTGATTCCACTCATCCACAAATCTTGAAATGGCCGTATCTACCGGCCCGTTATCCGCTACCACGTTGTATCTCCATTGCACCATATCATAAGGATATCCGCTTTTATCGAGGTCCCGCAGATAAGCGGCAATCTTTCCCGGTCCGTTATCAAATACAGCTCCGGGTGCTGTCCCGTGCCAGGACGAATATCCTCTTCCTCCGGTCCAGAATAATATTTTCTCTTTTCCGGATGGAGATTTCCACCAGACTGGCTTATCACCCCAGGTGCGCACGAAATGACCAACGCGGTCACCCAGGTAAGGATGATGGGCACCGATATAGTTCGGTCCACTGGAATAATATTTAATGCCGCTCAATGCCAGAGCAGTTACAATGGACCAGCTGCTACCGGGCACATCGGATATCATGGCGCTCCTGAATGTAAATCCATATTTTTCCGATAACTCCTTTGCGTAAAAAATGTAGTTGAACAGTTCTTCCGGCTCACTGAGTCCCGTGAGCAGATTTGCATACAAAGCAGAAAGGCAGATATTTCCATCTTTCACTGCTTTCACGAATTTTTTCTGCTGAGCAGGGCTTGCTTCCCGCAGATAATTATCCACTGCCCATATAGACTCTACATTCCATTTGAAGCGGGCATCCGGCGGCAGATCTTTTGTTGCCTCGATCATTGCAAGCGCATCATCAATATTTTTATTATGGATCCGTGCCACTTCCGGCTGCAGATGGGAATACCCGATATCAGTGTGGGAATGATGTATGAAATGAAGCACCCTTGGTTTTACCGGTTCTATCTGCACAAATCTTTCTACCAACAATTCATTTTCCAGGGCAACTGAAACCAGCACACTATCACGCTTTTGCGGATTGCTCACAGGAATATCAAACCGGTTCATGCCATCCTGCACAGGAAAGGATAAATTTTCTTTATTATTCAGCTTCACATTCAGATTGGCATTCTTACCGAAATGCAACGCAACCAAGGATATCGAAGCCCTTCCGTCTTTCAGAATAAATGGCTGCACCTCAACCTGCGCCATTTCTTTGTAAGGGAATTTGAAGGTCATGTACCAGTTATTATTACCTTGTGCATGGCCGGTCACCTTTAGTTTTACCGGCTGTCCCGGGGTCACCATTTTAATAGGGAGCCGCAAGTAAGCGATGCCATGAGCATCCTGTACAGCATCGCTTTTTTTATGTTGGAATACCAGGGCGGAGCTGTCGGGGCCGTCAAATTTCCAGGTCATTTGTTTATTATCAGGGAGGGCAGTGAATGTAAGAAGTTTTTCATCGTTTACATACAGATCAAACCTGCTCTCCATGCCCCTGTTGGTGCCGGTACTGTGAGATGCTACCCAGGCGAAATACACATAGGGTTCAGAATAACCTGCCGGCACATCAGCTGTTTTCCATTCAATCGTCTTTTTCCCATCTGTTGACCTTGTGAGCAATGAAATATTCGCATAATTGGGCAGTGCAGAGAAATAGCTGATGTTTTCGCCGGACAGTTCCTGTGCATAACCATTCTGCCAGGTGATCTGTCCTAAGAAAGGAACTTCCTGTTGCCCATAGGAGCCTGCAACCAGGTTGCCTGAAATAAACAGTAATAATAATCTTTTCATTACCGGTTTGGTTTTGTAGATAAGGAAAGACTGGAATCTGCTGACGGGTTGCGGATCATGCGGAGGGTAGGACTGATCATGGAAGATAAGAACTTTCAATCAGGTTTTAATTATTAGCCGCAGCTCTTCGCTGAAGTCCGGACATGAAAAAAGGCCGCTTTCGCAACCTTAGTATACGCTACCCCGATATTAAACTATTTTGCCGGCTGAGCCACTACCCGCAGGTATGGCTTGATGGTTTTCCAGCCATATGGTTGTCATTACACATTTCTTCCAGCTGGGGAATTTCACCATCCATTCTTCCATCAGGTTCACCGGAATACAAACCAGTACACTGTCTTCCTCCGCTGCACCTTTGATCACGCTGGTTTGTGCAAGGCTTTCCTTCTCAAAGAAAGTTCCGCGGATACTTCAGTCATCATTGATCGATTTGCTTACTTTAGCATTCCCTAAGCCCAGTGTCAATGAATGCAGGCGACAATGCAGCACACTCATCATTTCCACCAGAACGCCCGTCTATCGGCCTGTTCCGTGTTGCCCGTCACCTGCTCAGCCTGCATGCTCAGATGAAGCAGCAGGAAAAATACTGTAACCAGGAAATTCCACGTATACTTGCCACCATCGTTCCACCAGAGGAGTTCAGCTTTTCTTCCAAAGAAATTCAAAGGCTTGTCAAATATTATCAGCTGGCAGTAAACCTCGTCAGCCATAATTTATACCAGTTGACAGGACACAAAACCAACGACAGGGAAGAGCGGAGCATGCTCCTTCTTAGCATCTTCCTGCCATTGTTTGATGACCTCTTCGACAATAATATCCTCGAATATCACCGGATAGAGTCATTGGTATCTGACCCGGAAAACTACAACCCAATCAATAAGGTTGACCTGGTAGTAAAACAACTATACCTGCAGCTGCTGGCTCTGACGCCGCATAAACAATACTTCATCGACAACCTGCAACAGGGCCTGTACTGGGAACAGCAATCCCTGAAGCAATTTGACAAAACAACCGGTGAAGAAGAGTTGATGCAGATCACGTACAACAAGAGTTATTTCAGTATCCTGCTTTTCTGTTCAATACTGGAACATTATCCGGACGATGCCATACAACGCGTGCTGTATCCTATCTCAGGTCTGATGCAGTTGATCAATGACCTGTTTGATGTGTGGAAAGACAATCAGAATGGGCTTTATACAATCCCAAATCTTTATCCCGACTATTCAAAAATTGAAAAGCTTTTTCTCAACGAGGTTGCTTCTATCAATGAGCAGGTATCAGCGATGCCTTATCCTGTTCAGAACAGAAGTAACTACCTGATCAGGATCCATGCACTGAACGCAATGGGCTGGATGTCTTTACAACAGTTGAAAACGGTTACCAGGCATAAGTCTCTCAGCGAACTGGGCCGCAAAGAACTGGTTTGTGACCTGGATAGTCTGGGCCAGCAGGTAAAATGGATCCGGCATGTAAGAATGCTGAGTAACTACGCTGCTATTCCTCAACCAGCTTGATGCCTGTCTGCGTGAAGGTGATCTTCCTGGCTTTGTACAGATTGCCGGTAGTCATTTTGAAGGTCTTCTTGCTCATGGCAAAGAAGCTGTAGATATCGTCGGGGTTTGATTTATCGTTATAAGGCAGGTATCCGTTATTCTCCTGGAGCAGCCTCATTACTTTTTCGGTTTCATCTTCCACTCGCTGATAGCCGGGCTTTCCTGTAGCTACATCTATGAGGTTCTCTTCCCGGATATTCTTGATATACCCTTTCAACTGATCGCCCACAGTGATCTCGCGGAAAATATCACTGAAATGGAGTACGCCGGTGTGTTGATTATTGATGATCACCACATAGCCGATATCTGTGCGGCGATACACCACCAGGTCCACCTGGTCCAGCTCTTTCAGCGTAATATGATCATTGGAAAGGAAATGCTCGATCTTTTCAGTGGCCGCAACGCGGCCAGTCTGTTCATCCAGGTAGATCTTCACCAGGTAATTGCCACCAACCCGCATGCCTGTGATCTGTTTTGATTTGGGAACGAAGATATCCTTCATCAGTCCCCAGTCCATGAATGCGCCATGCGGCGTTACTGACACCACCTGCAGGTTCACGATATCCCCAACAACGCCTTTGGGTTGTTGCGTGGTGGCTATCAGGCGGTCTTCAGAATCGTGGTAAACGAATACTTTTACTTTATCTCCCACTTCCAGGCCGGCAGGGATGAAGCGTTTGGGCAGCAGCACCACGTCTTTCCCATCCCCCAGGTACATACCGAACTCGAACGCACGGGCAACTTTAAGGGTATTATATTCTCCAACTTTAATGATACTGTCTGACATAAACCGGGATTTCTGCAAAGAAACGCAAAAAGCACTAGAATGGCTTTCCATTGTTATCAATCCCGTAACAGTACCGTAAAATTCAGTTAGCATTACCAGGATAATTTTGGCGCAATTCCAACCCGTATGTTCAACAATCCTGGTAATCTTTTTAAGCATCATGCACTGATCCTGGTCTGCCCGCTCATCCTGATCGTTTGCTGCTTCACAAAAACTACTTCGTTTGTTGCTGCCAACTTCTTCCATTGTCCTGAACTGGACTGGTTGTTCACTCATTACACCAATCTTGGAGATGGTATTGTTGTACTGATATTAGTGGTTGGTTATTTTTTGAGTAAGAAAAGAAGTCTTGCATTGAAAGTACTGGCTACTTTCCTGTTATCCGGACTGGCAGTACAAATTCTCAAGGAACTTTTCCATGCCCCCAGACCTAAAACCTTCTTTACAGAAAATTTCTACCGCCATTTTATCGAAGGCGTTACCCATGGCGGTTACGCCAGCTTCCCTTCAGGTCATACCACTACTGCTTTTGCAGTAGCGGCCATACTTTCGTTCAATACCAATAAGACACCGGTTTGCATCATCAGTTTCTGGGCTGCAGCGCTGGTTGGTTATTCGCGGATCTACCTGGGACAACATTTCCTGGAAGACGTGATTGCAGGAATCATTACCGGAGTTACTTCATCTATTATAGTGGAATATTTTTTCAATTTGTACCTTACACGTATAAAGGCTGCCAGAAAATCTACAGCAACCGTATATGAACAACCAGCTGCAATCGGATTATAGAAATTATACGATCATTCTTATTGTGCTGAGTACTGTTGTACGTTCTATCCTGGGCGGGATGGTGGAACTGAACAATGATGAAGTGTATTACTGGACCTACGCCAAAGACCTCCAATGGAATTATTTTGATCATCCTCCCATGGTGGCTGTTTGCATCCGCTTCTTCACCGCAGGGTTACAATGGAACCAGGAGATATTCATCCGGATGGCCTCCATCATTGGATCCACCATCAGTACCTGGCTGATCTTCCTGTCAGGGAAGACGCTGAAAAATGAACGTACCGGCTGGATAGCAGCTGTTCTCTTCACAGGTTCTTTTTTCAGCAGCGTTATAGCCGGGATGCTGATCCTGCCTGATTCTCCGCAGATGGTTTTCTGGATGCTGAGTTTATTCCTGATGCTCCGGATAAACCGGTCTGTTTCAAAAAAGGAGATCAATATTTTACTGCTTTTACTGGGAGTTTCCATCGGCCTCTGCATCCTGAGCAAAGTGCATGGAATCTTCTGTTGGCTGGGTTTTGGCGCCTATATTCTCTTTCGCAAAAGAGCCTTGCTCAAAAGTCCATTTCTTTATATCGCTGTCCTGATCACTGCTGCGATGCTGATCCCATCAGTGCTCTGGACCCTCAATGCCAAAATGAGCACAGTGGATTATCATGGAAGCAGGATCATGATCCGGCATTTTCAGTTCGATAGTTTTCTCAGGGAGCTGCTCGGCTCATTTGCTTACAACAATCCAGTGAATGTTGTATTGCTGGTCATTTCTCTGTTCGCGATCCGCAAACAGCCGGCATCTTTGGCCCTGGTGTTATGGCTGGGATTGCCATTGATCGGCACTGTTCTTTTCCTTTCCCTGTTCAACGACACGCTTCCTCACTGGAGTGGCCCTGCCTATACAACGCTGATCCTGGTTACGGCCTGGTGGCTGAGCGAGGAACCGTTTCTGAAAACCCAGCGACTACTCAAAGCCTCTGTGACTTTATGTGCAGGCGCGCTGATCCTGGCAACGGCTATCATCAACTACTGGCCAGGCACCCTGGGGAAAAAGACCGTGCCTGATTATGGCAAACATGATATAACCCTGGATATGAGTGGCTGGGCCAGTTTCGGAAAACAATTCAGTGCGTTCAGGAAGAGAGACAATTTCAACACCCGTTTTATTTTCAGCAATTACTGGTTTCCTGCTGCCCACCTGGATTTTTATGTAGCGAGACCTCTGGGCATGCATGTAAAAGCGGTGGGTAACGTGAATGATATTCATCACTTTGCATGGCTCAATGCAAAACTTCCGCAATTAAAAGAAGGCGAAGATGCGTACTATATAACGATCTCTAATTTCAACGACCCTGTTCCGGATGAAATTATCCGATCATTTAAATCTGTTTCGGAACCTGTAACCCTCTCTGGTTTCAGGAGTGGCAGCCTGGACAGGTATTTTTATGTGTACAGGTTAAACGGTTATCAGCCCGGCGCCTTTGTTGGTCAGTAATGAGGCTGACTCACCATTTATCCAGTTCTTTCAGGTCAGCAGTTTTCGGTGAAATGTTTTCGCCGGGAACAAGGATCACATTGTAAGCAATCCTGGTATTTGCCGGTACAGTGATCTCAAATCCGATAAGAGTGGTGCCAGGGTTTGCGGCGTCATAACTATGACGAGGCTCCGTGCTCCAGGTCTGGATTTTTGCGCCGGGAATCCCTTCTACACGGAGCAATAATTTTTGTCCTTTATTGGTCAGCTGTGCCTGATTGCCATCGATAGCTACTACCGTAGCAGGAGTAAGCATTGTCCACCGGATCACGCAGGTGCTGTCGCCTGTTTCCAATTCATCCCGGACTGTTGCATATTGTTTGTTGATGATGGAAATGCCTCTGCGCGCCTGCTTCAGGTCCTGTCTGTACACATCTGTGAGATCAAGCACTGCACGCATATTCACTGAATCATCAGAAAAACGAAGTAGTTCAGATTTTCCTTTTACATATTGCAGATGACCGTTGACAGTCAGCGTGCTGTGAGAATAATTGGAGTAGCGGAAAACGCCCCATCGTTGCGATCCCTGGCTCATATCCCAGATACCAAGACCTGCTGATTCGAGTGAGTTGTAATTCTGCATGCCCAGGTCAGCAGAGAAACGGGCCTGGCCAATATCAAGTACAAAAGAACCAGCATCCATATGGCCATGACTATATGAAGGTGAACCTCCTTTGAAACCAATATAGATACCCTCGTTCTTATTCCAGCTGGTCCGCATCATCACAACCTGGTTGTCTGCTTTTGCTGCCCATGTTTTTTGTGATGGTATTTTAATCTTTTCTACTTTGATATTCTTTCCCCAGATCAGTGCTGCAGGAAGCAGGCGGTTAGATCTCACATTGAGCTTGCCATCCTGCAGGTATCCTTTCTCCACATACAGCAGTGACGGATCATTGAGCTTATCGGCAAACCAGAACATAGCTGGCTGCAATCCTTCGATATTACCGGCATCGGAGTAATTGAATGGCTGTCCCGACTGGCCGGTCAGATGTTGGTAGAAAGCGGCGGTTTCCATAAAACCAGGCTGACTGTTCAATCCGAAATCATCTTTGAATATTTTTTCGATGGCGTTATTGAAAAACACATTGAATGATGTGCCATATCCCCAGTAGCTGTATCCCTCTTTGTAATTGCCGGCAGGAGCGTATTCTTTCATGGGTGTTACAATGCTTCCGATGGCTCTGGCCAATAGTTCCTTTGCCAGTACCGGCTGATCTTCATATATAGCCAGTGCCCCGAAACTGATACCTGTATTGCACACCTGGTTCCAGTTATTGGTGCTACGCAGCCATCCATTGTATTTCTTATCCAGGGAAGGGTTGATGCCTTTTTCCAGGATGGCTTTGCTGATAAGAGTTCTGGAGGTGGAAGGTAAGTCCTGGTAAAGCCAGTCGTACCCTATGGCAACGGCCATTGTCATTTCGGCCACGTCCAGGAAGTGATCTGGATTCCAGTTATTGAAATGGCAAACAGCTAGCAGTTCTTCTTCACAGCGTTTGAAATATTTTTTCTGGCCGGTCATGCGGTAGGCGTACGAGAGAAAGAAATTGCGGCGCAGTGCTTCGCGACTGACCTGCAATAATCTTCTGCCGATCATAGTGCGTTCAACCGGAGGTTTTGTAAGGATACTATCGCACTCAGACAAGATTACATCATGCACAGATTTCCACTCCTTGCTTGTTTGGATGCTGGCTTTGATCTGTTGCTCTTCACCTTTGAGCAGCAACAAGCGGGGGTGTTGGGGGATCTTTGTGGTATCGATAAGTAGTTCCTGGGCCTGGGATTCTTTTGCTGAAAACAAAACGAGTAGTAGTATTATATAGAAAAGGCGGAAAGGTTTAAGTTGATGGAGGGTAGGCATATTTTGTGTTTGATCCTTGAAATTATTGAATCATCCCGGCTGATCGATATTGGATAACTATTCTCATGAAGGTATTTCATATTTGATGATTGTCAATTCTGGCTAATCGAAAGGATTTTTTGATAAATTAAGTGAGCTCTCAATCTATTCATAATGTACAGAATAGCCACATTTTAGGCCTTGCGCTGTATGGCATTCTTATAATGTTGTAGTAACCATTAATTTCATCTTAACTACCAATTAGTGGTATTTATCATATTTGGACAAAATCCAATTTTTGAGCTTCATCCCGCCTGCTCTTGTATAATTTTCACTTCATAATCAAGTACGACCCAACCCGTTGTCAGTTCCATTGTGGAGAGGCATTGGTACTATGTTCAGCTGTCCGCTTATAAACAAGGCTACAGGATATCTGGAGCGATTACAACTATGTAATTTATGTGCTGGAAGGCAGGAAGATCTGGCATACACCCAACGGGTCTTACGATCTCAAACAGTGAGATTCAGCTTTTGTAAGAAAGGTAGCCTGTATTGTAGAGCAATTCATAGAAAGCGACTCCTGTTTCATGATCATCTTTTGCCCGACTAGTTTATTTGCGAATCCCTGGAACGATGGACTGTAGGGTCATTGAAGCCATCTGTCAGGATCGCTCCCGTGATGCTTGTGATCAACTGTGATGCTGCAGAAGCATTTTTTCTTTCCATGATGCCTTATTTCAGGGATACCTACAAACCGGACCTTATCCTACTTGAATTGAAGTTTCGCAAGCCGCTATTATTGATAGCAGAGAATCCTGCTAATGAAGAATTGCTGATTTGGCTTTGCTCCCTCAGGCATGAGCCGTTGGTTATGTCTCAGCCCGAAATGGAAGAGAATTTCTGTTTTACCCTCAAGCTGGAAGATTATGAAAAACTCTGCGCCCGCAGCCTGTCAGCTTTCAAGCGCGACATCATTGAGATAAATCAAACTACTCAGGATAAGTGGCTGCTGAAAGATGGTTAAACCCATGCCCGTCATTTGTTCACCAATAAGTCCAGGACGGTTGCAGATGCAGCTTTTGAGTCGGGATTTGAAAGTCCGTCACATTTAGTAGGGCTTTCAAGCAAAAGTTTGGGCATACGCTTGTTAATGCGGTTATGAGTTTTTAAGTAGGGAAATCGGAGTGTATGGAAATCTACAAGCAGTGCACATTCTACTTTTGTGTTCCTGAGTTTGAATAGCACAAAAGCAGAGCAGAGAAGCATGTAAGTACTACTTTTTTGCAGAATATTTATTTGTGATTGCAAAAAAGAACTAGTAAAGTTTAATTGATGGGAGCAAACTTTTGTCCCATTAATTTGACATACAAATCCACATTTGCCATTCGATTAACTTCAGGTTTATTATCTTTAATAATACCTTTCATTTATCATGGCATTACCAAAAAACCTTACCAAAGACAACCTTCTTTTCGCTATTGATAAGATAGATAAAGAAGGCATTCCAGCAAACGCAGAGTCTTTATTTTATGATGTTATCCATAACGGCAAAGCCTACCCACCTAAATTAATTGTTTCTTACGCTAACATTCCTGCAAATGGCTTTGAACTTGACAGAAATACATTTCCTGGCGGAAATAACACTCCCTGTTTCAAACTTCTACAAAAATCCGGCTTTCAGATTGTCCCCAAGAAAAGTATTTACCCATTATTGACATCATTCGTTTCCAGAGTTCAAAATGATCCTACTAATTTAAAAAAGAAGGATTTCTCTGATGACTATCAAGGGTTCAAAATAGAAACTAGTTTTGGGCAAGGTAACCAGGCCACCATACCATGGATTGCTTTCCTTGGCAAAAACCAAAAGGTTTCTACCGGGATTTATCCTGTCTATTTATATTATAAAGAACAGCAAATTCTAATCCTAGCCTTTGGTGTAAGTGAAACAAACATGCCATTAAACCAGTGGAATGTATCCACACAAACAATTGAAGGCTACTTTAATGAGAACTATTCTTCTACCAAGCCTAAAAGGTATGGAAGTTCCTATTACTTTGCTTCCTATAACATAGATCCTAGCAAACCAAACTTTGGGCTAAACAAATCGAAAGTTGACATAGACTTGCAGCGTATTCTTGAGTTGTATAAATCAACCTTGGCTCAGCAGCCCGTTAATACAATTAAAGTGGAACTAAAGCACTCACTCCCGAGGGAAAAGTTTAATTATAATGACTTTGTATCACACTTGAACGATGCAGGCCTTTTATTTCCTGAGCTTGTAATAAGACGATTCATTAGTTCATTAGTGGCAAAGCCGTTTGTAATATTAACAGGCTTATCTGGTTCAGGGAAGACAAAGCTCGCTCTGGCATTTAGTAAATGGATAGCTAGAGAAAGAGATCAGATTTGCATGGTGGCTGTTGGAGCAGACTGGACGAACAGAGAACCCCTACTTGGATTTCCAAATATGTTAGAGAAAAATAAGTACATTTTCCCGGAAAGTGGGGCACTAAACCTCATATTTTCAGCATTAGAAAATCCAGACAAACCTTACTTCTTGATTCTGGATGAAATGAACTTAAGTCACGTTGAAAGATATTTTGCCGATTTTCTAAGCTGTATGGAGTCAGGAGAACAGATTAAACTTCATCCAGATAAGGAATCATGGAATGGAGGAACAATACCTAGCGCGTTCTATCTTCCATCGAACTTATTTATCATTGGCACAGTAAATATTGACGAAACAACATACATGTTTAGCCCAAAAGTTCTTGATAGATCTTCAGTTATTGAGTTTAGGATATCTAAAGCAGACATGGGGCACTTTCTTAGTAGAAACTCAGTAGCAGACATAAAAAAGTTAGAAGGTAAAGGTGCTAATATGGCGGAGGAGTTCATCGAATTAACTCGAAAGACAAATATTCAATCTATACTCAGCAAAGACTTAAAATCAGACTTGTTGAAGTTCTTTGAAGTATTACAAGAAGCAGGGGCAGAATTTGGATATCGAAGTGCTCATGAAATTCAACTTTATGAACGGGCAACTTCCTTTATCGGAAATTGGAAAGAACATGAAATAATGGATTCGATTATTATGCAAAAACTACTCCCAAGAGTACATGGTTCTCGAAGAAAACTAGAAGGACCTTTAAAGAACTTAATACAACTCTGTTTAGTAGACGATGAAGCTGTTGATGATTATTTAAAAGCGCCTATTCCAGCTCCTCGACCTGAAAAAGTGAAATATAAAATAGCGCTTGAGAAAGCACAACGAATGTATCAATCATTGATTGCGAATAGTTTTTGTAGTTATGCAGAAGCGTAAAACCTTTCAAATACCTGTTGATTTGCCTGGAGGAAAATCAACTTTGCTTGAATTAGCTCCTAAATCAGCAAACGCGTCAATTGAAGTATTATCAGTTGGTGCTGCAAAGGAAAATGGCGAAGCACCATTTCAAATAAAAGAAGGTCAATTATATGAATATCGGCATGAAGTAGAATTTAAATTAATATCAACTAGTAAAATAGTTAGGCCTTCTACTCTAAATCATGGAACAGGAACTTTAGAGCCTGGAAATTATGTAGGGACTTTAACCTTACATTTACTTAGTCTAGAAACCTCTGAAATAGCGGGGACTCTTCAAATCGAAATTCAATCTGTAAAAACTGATTACAGAACAGACTATCGATTCATGTTGTTGGACATTGCAGAATATTGCACTGAACTAATAATGCAACATAGTATTCCTGTATCGCAAAAATTCACTCCGGATCACAAAAGAGGTCAACAAACAATTTATCAAAGATTCTCGTTTATTAAGAGCCTAATATCATCTGAAGAATTTGATAATGCTATGTCTAGGATTGTTCGATCTCCAGTTGAAAAATGGGATACTGAAGAAATTTTTACAGAAGTAATAAAGCTGAAGCGCTTAAATCAAAAACAGCTCCGTCAATATCATTTATCAAAAAATGATAGCCGAACAAAGGTTTCATCTTTTGATAAGACGCAAAGTGTCGACACGGCAGAAAACCGATTTATTAAATACGCCCTTACACATTTTTTGGACACATGTACACTATTTCGCTCTAACCTGGACAACACCCCTCCTCACTTACTTGAAGTAGTATCATTGCAAGACAGGTTGATTCAATATTTAAGCCATCCCATTTTCAAAGATGTTGGCATTTTGCATTCAATCCCATATAATAGCCAAATCTTGCAACGAAAAGACGGATATCGAGAAGTTCTTAGAGTTTGGATCATGTTTGAGGTTGCATCACAACTTTGCTGGTCAGGAGGTGATGATGTATACGATGCAGGCAAGAAAGATGTAGCTACCCTTTACGAATATTGGCTTTTCTTCCAGTTAATAAAATCTGTAACTAAAGTATTTAAATTATCTACAGTAAACATTGAGCAACTGTTCGAATCAACTAATGATGGATTAAATCTAAAACTAAAAAGAAGAGACCATTTTGCTATTAATACAGCATGTGAATCGTTTTCGCGAAAGTTGCAAGTGCAATTGAGCTACAATCGCCCTTTTTCGAAAGGGAAATCCTACCCAGATCCAGGAAGCTGGACAACAGAGCTTAGGCCTGATTTCACATTAAGTTTATGGCCAAAAGGACTAACAAGCGAAGAGGCTGAAAGAGACGAGCTTATTGTTCATGTTCATTTTGATGCAAAATATAAGGCAGAATACTTGTCAGATCATAGAGAAGATGATGAGAATGAGAATGAAATCACTAAGAAAAAAACAAAAGATAGCAAATTAAAAAGTACCGACATTATTAAGATGCACGCATACAAGGATGCAATTCGGAGGACTGCTGGTGCATATGTATTATACCCAGGCACTCAAAACAATATTCTTAAAGGTTTTCATGAAGTCCTACCAGGCTTAGGCGCGTTTGCCGTTAGGCCTTCTCACAACAATAGCGGGATTAATGAGTTTGAAGACTTCTTAAATGCTGTAGTTGAATTGCTTCTTAATAGAACATCGCAAAGGGAAAAAATGTCATTGACAACATATCAAACGTATAAGAACCATCCTTCAGCGCCCTCCAATTTCGTCTTTCCAGAAGCAATTAAAAATAACAGAACTTTACTCCCACAAGAAACGCTTGTATTAATTGGCTATTATAAAAGTCAAGAGCATTTACAATGGATTTGCAAAAGCAAGCTTTACAATACAAGAATCGTAACCAAACAAAATTCTTTATATATTGATCAGTCTATTATAAATGCAAAATACTTGCTGCTTCATAATAAATCTGAGCAATATTCTATAAACTTCTTTAAGCTGAAACCCATAGGTGGCAGAATTTTTAGTAAAAGAAATTTATTAGAAAGAGACTACCCTTCAACACCAAGTCAAAGTTTCTATTTGGTATTTGAAATTGAAGATGAATTGGAAACCGAATTTGTAAACTGCAAATGGGATGTAACAAAGTTAAAAAAATACAACAAAGGGAATAAGTATGCTCTTCCCTTTGGAACGAACTTACATGAACTCATGCAGAATCTTCTTTTATAGAAACTCCACCGTTCCCGATGGAGTTTCCATAAAACAAACCCATAACTATCTTCAATACACATACTCCGGCACCTCTTCCCCCTGCCCCCGCAAATGCAGCACTGCCTGCCCCCTGTGATGCGTCACATGATCCAGGGTTGCATGTACGCCTCTTACCACGCTTTCATCAAGCGGCAGTTCTTTAATACTCTTTTCCAACCCGTCATACGCTTTCTCCAAATAAGCAAACACAGCCTTCTTATCCTTGCTCAGAGCAGTGGGTTCCCAGGCTGTTTCTTTGCCTTGCACAAAATTAGCTCCCCACCACTCGATGCCATAAGCCATATGATGCAGTAACTCTTTGAAGGTCCAGATACCTTCAACAGGTGTGGTATCATATTTATCTGCAGGCATGGCTTCAGCCACGTCAAGCGTGTATTTCCTGGAGGTTACTACCAGATTCAATAATTGCTCTTTCATAATGAGATGATTTTGAGCAAAGCTAGAATCCGCCCCAGGCAAGCACTTAAGAAATCTTGCTAATTATTGGAAGCCGTACATCCTGCATCCGGAAAATTCCGGGTGCACAGTTGTATTTCTTGCGGAATGCACCATTGAAGTATTCGATGCTATTGAAGCCGGAACTGAATGCAATATCTGCCACCGGAAGATCTGATGTTCGTAGCAGCAAGGCTGCATGCTGCAGGCGGATATCTGCCAGAAACTGATGTGGTGGCACCCGTGTGAAGGCCTTAAAGATCCTGCTGAAATGGAATGGGCTCACATAACAGTAAGCAGCCAGATCCATCAGGGAGATATCAGCAGTGAAATTTGAGGTGATGTATTCTTTGGCCCGCTCGATCGTAAGCAGGTGGTTCTTCTTCATTTTCGTATTGATTGCCGGATCAGGATGATAATCCGTTACCTCACCCAACACTTTGTCCATGATCTCCAGTACCAGGTTATCGATCTGCAATTTGTTTCCCTTGCGGGATGTGGCCAATTCCCAGATAATATAATGCAAGAGCTCAGTACCGGCGTTTGTGCGGATCAGCGTAGAATGCCAGTCCTCATCAGAAAAGAAACGACTGCGTTTATACTGTTCTCCAATCAAAGGATAAAAATCCTTCCGGAATTCAAATATGGTGCACTCATCAGGTACTGCATGCGCATGGGTGACAGTTCGCTCGAACTTCGGCTTTGTGATCAGCACACACCCATTGTAAGAATCCAGTGAATGACGGAAAACATTGAACAGGAAATTTCCTTTTCGCACAAAGCTGATCCCGAAAGTATCGGTATACTCCGGTTTGGAGGTGTTGCAATCCGTGCACCGGCATCTGAAGTCGAGGATGCGGTAAAAGTCAGATTGATACAGTGTATGGATATCTGCCTGCATGCTCTTTAAAATTACGCAAAATTGAGCGCCATCCCTTTCCACTAAAGGAGAAAAACATACCCTTCACGGAAATACATAAAAAAGCCGGCGGAGGGCCGCCGGCGTGCGAATTAACCATTTCACATTTTATGTCAGACAGTTGAGAATATTTAAAATGCGTTATCCGGGGAAATGATGCCTGATGAGAAAACAGGCAGGAGCATACGTGCCCGAACTTACGGCCGGACTTCCGATCAAGGCAATGGTAACATTGTTCTTCCTCCAGATATTGGGAGTAAAATCGCCAATGCCTGCAGCATCGCTGATGGTATAGGAGGCTATCTCATTGCCATTTGCCTGGTCCCTGAACCTGATCACGTAAGTACCAGCATCCGATCTCGCAGAAAATGTATTCCATCCGCCCCGGGTTTTATACGCCAGATTACTTACCAATGGCTGAGCCTCTCCATCCACCTCCACACGCACAGGATTGCTGCCGGGCGAGAGATTGAGAAAACGGACAGAGAAGGTACTGTCGCCATAAACATGCGTAGGAAATTCTTCTCTTATCAGCATCGTGTCCGGATGCGCTTTATCACCTACATAGAATAAAGACAACATATCCGTGGCCCCGACGTCGAAGGAAATTGTTTTCAGGGCTGCGTCCTTACTGAGGGTATCCGGATAATTATACGTTGTTATTGTTTGAGATCCCACAGGCAGACTAATCTGTGCGTATTCATTATGCTCGGCATACCTGTTAAGTTTTGCTTCCCATAAGTATCTTATAGAACGGTCTATTCCGAAATCAGAAAGGATAATATCTGTATCCACCATACAATTGATCATATTCAAAGTGGCGTTCGTCTGGTAGCCCGTTTCTTTCTTACAGGAACTCAGTCCTGCGATCAGGAGCAGGGCCAGTATGGGTGCAACTGCTGTTTTTTTCATCTTGCTGTAATTGATACGGTGAATTAATTAATACCTGGGATTCTGGCCGAGATCCGGATTGATGGTTATCTCGTTCACAGGTATCGGGTATACCAGCTGGTAATCGCCCAGCCATGGCTGTTTTGCGGGGATCGCAGAAAGTACTGCTTCCGCTTTGCCAGTCCTTTTCAGATCGAACCAGCGGTTTCCCCATTCGCCAAACAGCTCTACCTGCCGTTCATGCATAATAGCCGCAAGCACCTGCTCATTGGTGAGGGAATTTGACAGGTCAGGAGTAAGCCCGGCCCTTCTTCTTATCGTATTCACATCTTCCAGCGCACCGCTTTTATCTGCCGCAGGCCCTAACAGCAATGCCTCTGCACGGATCAACAGCAACTCGCTGAGTCGGATGGGAGTGGTATACTCTTTAGGATCCTCTCCCAGCACGGCAGATGCTGCATCCACCTTGAATTTATAAGGTACATACCTGGTTCCGCTGGATGTATTGGCTATGATCCATTTTGATTTCCGCTGGTCCCCGGACTCAAAAGCATCCAGCAAAGAAGAAGCAACAAAATAGAAGTTGTTGCCTGTAGTAACAGGTGAGGGTAATATCAACGCCCCTTCAGGAGTGGCAGACCTTGTGTTCGTATTATTGGAGCTATGTTCCAATTGCCATACCGCTTCACTGCTACCTTTCAGGAATACATTATTGAGATCAGGCTCAAGCATGTAATTACTGCTCTGGCTGATCACATCCGTTGCCAGCTGCGCCGCTTTGGTATAATCTTTCTGGTATAATGAAACCCTTGCCAGCAATGCTTTTGCCACTGTTTTATTGGGCCGGATGCGTTGTCCCGTTTTGGATGGGTATTCATCAGGCAACAGGTTGATGGCATCGGTCAGGTCAGATATTATCTGTGTGTACACCGCCGCAACAGGAGAGCGGCCCAGCCTGCTTGTCTTATTAAAATCGATAGTAAGTACCAGCGGCACTTCACCGAATAAGTTAGTGAGATAAAAGTAGGTGAAGGCCCGAAGGAATTTAGCTTCACCATTCAATTGGTTGCGTACAGGCAGTGTCAATGCTGCCGAGCCGGATTCCCCGATCCCTTCAACAATGGCGTTGCAACCATATATGCATTCGAAAGCTGAGCTCCAGAGCACAGAAGTCACGGAGGAGTTCATCTCCTTGGTCAGCTTATTCGTGTAAAAATTATAATAGGGAGCAGTTTCAACCCTTGAATAAATGTACTCATCAGAAGAAAGTGCGGTGAAAATATTTACCGCCCCCATTGCAAAGCCTTTATCACCGTAAGATAAACCATAGGAAGTACCATTGATGAGTTTGGTGTAAACGCCAGCCATGGCAGACTGCGCCTGTTCATTGGTTGAGAAAACCCTGCCGGTAGTGATCGTATCGATGGGGTCATCTATTTCAATCAGTTTTTTACAACCGCTGAGAACAGTGATGACCATCAACGCCGCAGCAGCCAGTGCCCTTGTTGAATATTTTATTGCTTGCATAACAGTAGTCTTAAAGTGAAATTGATATACCGCCGGTTACCACTCTTGGCATCGGTAAACTTGAAATGTTAGTTGCTTCGGGGTCCAGTCCTTCACTGTTTGAGATGAAGAAAAGATTGTAAGCACGAACAAACACCCTGGCAGATTTCATCCTTGCTTTCTGCATCCACAGGTCTGGGAGGGAATAAGCCAGGTTGAAGTTGGAGAGCCTTATCATTTTTATATCAGCATATGCTCCATCCGACTGCTTGAAAAAGTTCATGGCTGCGGAGTATCTTGATGAAGGAGCAGCAAACCTCTTTACATCACCGGGCTTTTCCCAGTAATTGCCAATGACAGCGGCAGGCATATTGAATCTGCCACCAATGCCTTCCTGCATGAAAACAGGATTGATCATGTATTTCCTGCTGAAGCTGAACTGCATGCCCAGGTCCCAACGTTTGTAACTGATGTTAGCACCCGCGCCTCCTGTGTATTTGGGAGCAAGGTCAAGTACTACATACCTGTCGTCATAACCTGTTGCTACCGGTAAAGCAGAGTTGATCTGTGCCACACCATCCTTATCATGATCTTCAAAACTGTATTTACCGGTTTGCGGATCAACACCCAGGTAATGCAGCAGATATACAGCATTGAGGGAAGAGCCTACGCGATATTGTGTAACATAGGGAGAGTGCTCGAAGTCAGGATATTCATCCAACAGGTTCGCATTCTTGTAAATATTGAAGTTGAGGCTAAGCCTCAGGTCTTTCTTTTCGATGACCCTTGCGCTGATCGCCACCTCAGTACCAGTGTTCTTGAGGCGTGCCGCCCAGTTGGCTGTAACCGAGGGAAATCCGGTCATGATGGGAGTTGGATAATCCGTAAGCTGATCATCAACCTTTTCAATATACCTGGTTACATCCATCACAATGCGGTCGTTCAGGAAGCCCATTGATAAAGTAAGATCAAGTTTTTTAGTGGTCTGCCAGTGGTAGTCGCCATTTACATGCTGCCAGCTTACCAGCGGGTTGGTGCCATCATAAGGATGGTATGGGGTTTCATTTACGTTTCTGGCGGCGCCCCAGCGTGTCATATATCTGTAATCACCTACTCCATCACCTCCGGTCATTCCGTAGGAGGCTTTGAGTTTTACCATGGATATTTCTTCCGGTAAGATCTTCTTCATCCATTTCTCTTCGGATACGATCCAGGCAAGGCCCACTGATCCGAAGTTGCCGAACTGGTTCTTTTTACCGAACCTGGATGAACCGTCCCTGCGACCACCGATATTGATGATGTATTTGTCTTCATAATTATAAGACAACCGTCCAAACAAGCCGGCATATTTGTACTGCCCTTTGTTATTGGAAGTAATAGACAGTACAGAGGCCATACTGATCGACTCCAGGAAAGCATCATTGGTGAAACCAATTCCATAATTGGACCAGCTCTTGGTGGTGGTGGATTGATAGGTTGCCCCCACAATAGCATCAAACCTGCCTCCCCCGAGGGTGGTTTTATAAGCTAATTGCGGTTCAACTATCCAGTTGCTGTTGTTGGTTCCTCCCTGGATTGCAGATCCCATTGGACTGAACAGGGGATTCTGGCCGGAAATAGGGATCTTGCTGAGTCCGCTGTTATTGGAAGATCCATATCCTATTTTTACAAGGGCTTTCAGTTCTTTGAGAATATCATAACTAAGGTCCAGTGCCGCATTCAGCTGGCTTGTTCCTGAAACATAGCTGTTCTCCAGCTCTCCGAAAGGGAATTCAGTATATAACCCTGCATCATTGTATTCTTTGTAATTCAGTGTACCGTCAGGTGCATAAATAGGAGGTGAGTTGGGCGACAATAAAACAGGTGCGGGGGTAGATATAAGGTCCACATCCGTGCGTCCGAACAATGCAGAAAAATTGAGCTTGAATTTCCGGCTCAGTGAAGTATGTCCGATATTGACACCGAAGCTGATCCTGTCGTTGCTGCCGGATTTTGTGAGAATATCTGTGGTACGGTCGAAGCCTCCGCTTAACCGGTATGTGGTAAATTCATTTCCGCCGGAAAGGGATGCATTGATATTGGTGGTTTTGCCCCAGTTGCCCCAGAGTTCTTTCTGCCAGTCAGTATTCCGGGTGGTATCCCAGGTCATCAGATCAGGCGCATTGGCTGGGGTTGGAGTGAGACCATCGTTGGCAAAAGCCTCCCGTCTTACTTTCAGGTATTGCTGCGTATTCATCAGGTCCCATTTATTGGTAACCATATTTACGCCCTGGTTGACATCGAACCTGAATATAGCTCCCCTGCTGCTCCCTTTCCTGGTAGTGATCAGTAAAACGCCATTGGCGCCACGTGATCCGTAGATAGCAGTTGCATCGGCATCGCGCAGCACTTCTACGCTTTCGATATCTGCAGGACTGATCCCAAAAAGAGGACTTTGGCCACCGGTGGGAGACATCCCCAGGGATTGCACCACGCCTGATGAACCGGACTCATAATTTCCTCCGTTGATATCGAGGATGGTTTGGGGAACACCATCGATCACTATCAGGGGTTCAGAAACAAATGATGGGTTCATTGTTTTTCTTCCGCGGATCTCCATCTTTATTTTTCCGCTAACATGGCCATCCAGTGGGGTGACCACCAATCCGGGCACTCTTCCTACCAGCGCCAGCAAGGGGTTCTGAACATTTGCTTTGGCAATCTCATCACCCGAAACCCTGGTGATAGCGCCTGTGCCTGTTCTCCTGGTGGTAGTGCCATAGGCCTGAATGATCACCTGGTCAAGCTGGTTCTCGGCCAGCTGCAGAAGTATCATCACTTCAGCGGTTTCACCTACACGTACCTGTTCAGTTTTGTAGCCAATGAAACTGGCAATCAGCGTATCGCCGGTTTCCACATCCTTTAAACGGAAATATCCACTTCCATTGGTAGTGGTTCCCTTTTTTGTTCTTTTATTGGTGATACTGGCGCCGCCCAGCGGCTCTGAGTTTAAATTCCGTAACAAGCCCCATATTTCCCGTCCCTGCTCAGGATACAGATCGAAACTGATCTTTTCAGCTTCTTTTTTTTCTGCTGCCACCTGCTGCGCCGCAATGAAAATGGTTTTTCCATCGATGGAATACGAGAGCGGCTGGTTGGTGAATACCAGGTTGAGAAAAGCCGTCAATGGCATCTTCTCCACATTTACAGATACCGGTTTTGTGTTGTTGAACAGACCACTGTTGCCAAATACAACATAGCCTGTCTGCTCTTTTACAATTGAAAATACTTTCCGCAGGGAGATATCCTTCGCGGAAAGTGTAACGGTCTGTGAAAGACCGGAAGCCTGTACATTAAGCAGCGCAACAGTGAGTAAAAGGACAGTCAGTCTCATCACAATCACTATTTGTTTTCGGTGAAAGCGAGGGCTTGCCACTGCAGGTTCGCGCTTCGCTAACGGGGGTTTGGTTGATGTTCCGCATCCTGCAGGCCGGAGTTGAGGTATGGCCATAGGAGTACTGAACCAATCAGCAGTTTTTTGCATACATTGCATTGTTTGGTTGAAAGAAAAATTGCTTCGACAGTGATTCAGAAATCAACCCGACATACCGCCGGAAGTGCTTCGACCCACTTCCGGCTTTTTATTCCGGTTGACCGCTATAGGATTGGTTCTGGTTACTTTTTTATGGATATACCACTAATCTCTTTCCTTCTTCTATCCTGAAACGCACCCCTGCGCCTTCAAGACCTTTGAGCAAGCCTGCAAGACTCACGTCCCTGCTCACTTCCCCGTAAAACTGGATATTGGGCACGATACCTTTCTCATAAATGATCTGGATATCGTACCACCTTGCCAGCTGCTGCATGGCATCCTCCAGCTTCACTCCATTGAAATTAAAGAGTCCGTTTTTCCAGGCTATAACTTTCCCTATGTCTGCATTATCTATAATGGTAAGTGCTCCGCGCGACTTCTCTCCGGCTGTGATCTTTGCCTGCTGTCCCGGTTTCAGCACCACCGTTTTGATCTTCGATTCAGCATCGTTATCCGTGATCACTCGAACGGCGCCTTCCACCAGTGTTGCCTTTATCTCCTCCTCATCTTCATAAGAATTGATGTTGAAGGCGGTACCCAGTACCTCAATCACAGTACTGTTGTTAACTATCGCTCTGAACGGCATGGCCGCATTCTTCGCCACTTCAAAATATGCCTCCCCTTTCACTTCCACTTTTCTTTCTGTGCCGGAGAAGCTGGTGGGGTATTTCAGTGAACTGGCTGCGTTGAGCCAGACTTTTGTTCCATCAGGCAGCACAACTGTGAACTGTCTGCCTTTGGGAGTGGACATGATATTATACCTCACTTCGTTGGCGCTGCCGGGGCCTTTGCCATATGTGATCTTTCCATCTTCCAGTTTTACACTGGTTCCACTTTCCACGGCAATAGTGCCTTTATTCATATTATCAAGCTGCACATTACTGCCATCGGCCAGTGTAAGTATCG
>NZ_JBQCGW010000293.1:0-78282 GCF_051955275.1 Pseudobacter sp.
ACTATGATCAAGTCGCTTCGAGCGTGGAGGTAGATAGGGAATTGCCAATCGATAGGTTTCCCAATAATTCCGAAGAAATCGGCACATTGCGATTTTGGGATATGGCTCAAGCAGGAAGTGAGGATAAGTTTCCACCTTTCTCGAAATCAATTTTAGCAAATACAATCGGTGTCGCCGTGGCGGTATACACGTTGAACGAGAATAACCAAAAAGTTTATGTGACAAGGAAGCGCACAGATGAGGAAATTATGACGTACCGAGATACAGAGCATCTTATCTTTTCGTTTGCCCTCAAATTAGACGAAAACAACCCTGTCCCAAAGCAAGGAACAATTCAAGACCTTATTCGTTCTTCTTACGAGAAAGAAGAAAAAAGCGAAATAGGGCTTATCATCAATTCTTTTGAGAACGTTAAGCCTTTGGCTCTCTGCCGAGAAATGATACGTGGAGGGAAGCCTCAATTTTTTTTGGAAGTAAAAAGTAAACTTTCTTATGAGGAACTAAAAAAACATATCACGGAAATTCCGGATGAGCATGATAAAGAATTTTTGCCAGAATACTTACCCAATACGTTGAATGGAGATTTGTCCTTTCACAAGAAAAGTATTACGCCTAATGAGCAATTACAGAAGGTTATCGATTTCATATCAACAAGGAAAATTTCTTCCGAACTTTTTGCAAGCTTACTATTATCATTCAAGTAAAACCTTTCTCAGACTAGGGATTGTACAGATAAAGTGGAGTAAGTAATAGAAATGGATCGGAATATTTCAAGTTGTTTATCTACTATCACTTTAATCCTGTTTTGACTACACCTTTACTGTGATAAGGAAGATGGTGAGGGGAAGGTGAAACCTCTATTAAACATTATTTCGTATTGAAGTCGTGTTAGTGTTTGTGTGCTGCAAGTATCACAAATGATTTTATTTGTACAACTATCGCATTCCAGACATAATGTATTAAAATACATTTCATTCAGTCGATACAACGCACTTTGAGTAAAAAGATTTGTTGGGGTTTTCTGAGTATAAGTGTGTTATTTTTCATGCAACAGTTGGTTTGTGGATTGAACAATCCTACATTTTGTTATTATCACAAGAGGTTTACGGGTAACCGTATTTTTTACCATAAGAGGTTTGTTATGTTGCACATCAATTCCACTAAAACAACTTATAAAATGAGAAAGGTACTTTTTATTGCGATTTTAGGACTTGGAATTTCTTCCTGTTCGTCAAAATGGCAATATAAAACTGTGTCAGTAAAAGGTAATGAAGACGCATCTGCGGATAAATTCCAATCTAAAAAATTTGATGTGACTGATGAGGCTCTTGACTTATTTGGAAAGGAGGGATGGGAGTTAGTTGGGATTTATGAAAAAACAGAAACGGTTCATCCGAATTTTGGAAATGATCAATATGTTTCCGGAATTCAACCGAATGTCCGAACTGCAGAATTAAACTTTGTATTTAAACGTAAAAAATAACAAAGAATTCTATGAGAGGATCGTCTTTACTGATTTTATGGCTTACTATTATCTTGAGCAGTTGTAGCAGCATTTCTAATAAGTCTGTTTCTGAAGAACTAAGTACCGGTGAATTATCAAAAGCAATTAAGACCGACACTTCATTTGCCTCTTTTTATGAAAGTCTTAGAAAAAAGGTTGAGAAGATGGATGACATCAAAAAGGCAAAATTTAATGATGTAACATACCGAAGACTTTTTAAGTACTTTAAATTCATTCAGGACTCTGCTTATTGGAAGCCGTTGTCGAAAAAATGGGTAATCGAATGGGAACAGAAATTTGAAGGCTTTCAAATTAAAGCAGATTCAATGTTAGTTTTTTGGAAAAAATACTTAGAAGAAAATTCTCTAAACAATTATGTAAAAATCGAATTGGCATATATTGACAAGGAATATTACGAATACATCGGAGGCATCAAAGACGTGAACTTAGGTTTCAGATTAATACCTTTGAAAGGAACAATAGATCAAATTCGTTTCAATTACGGGTATAAAGCTAAAATTAATGGAGCCTCAAAGTACTATCAAAAGCATAACTGCTTATCCACTTCACCTTTTTCTGCACCGACTATAAGATATTGGGAAGTAGGTTATTCCGACAAGGATGTTTTTGCAGGCAAAAATGTTGAAACATTTTTGAGGGATTATAATGTCAATATTGAAATAACAAACATCCGTCAAAATGGAATAAATATAAGCAATGAAGATTTCCCCGTTCCTAAAGAGATTTCTGAATGTTTGGAATATGAAACTGAATACCCTGCTCTTTTTGAGTTGAGTAAAGAAGACTTAATAAAGAAACTAATACAAAAAGATTATATGGGAAAGTGGGAGTATAAAAATAAGAAAGCTGATGAAGTACGAGAAAAGCAAGACAAGCTTTGTTTTGACTTTGTGAATTTATAAAAAAGGATGAGCTGGTCCAGTCGCACCTGGCCGCATATTGATTGGGCATTCATTGGGAGGTTTAATGGCAATGCATGTACTCCTGAACCATACCAGCTTGTTCAACAAATACGCAGCAATGGATCCCGCTATGTGGTGGGATGACCAGAAATTATTGATCCAGGCGAAGCATGTTCTGGCAAAAAAATCGTTTACATCGAACTCATTGTATCTCGCTATAGCCAACACAAGGAATAAAAACATCAAAGATGTTTCGCAACTCAGAAAAGACACCAGCCGGGAAACTGCTTTGATCCGCCCCAGCCTGACGCTGGCCGACCTTATCCATGAGAACAGAAAAAATCAGCTGATCTTCAACTGGAAATACTATAAAGAATTTGATCACATGTCCGTGGTTCCGTCAGCCGCCTACGATGCTCTGAAATTTCTTGTGAGATAGGCGACTGGCCGGATACTCCATTCCATAGCTCCGACTTTATTTTTTAATTCTATTTCGTGGAATTATCTTCGTTATCAGGTTAACCAGCCCGCTTAACCCATCAATTTATGAAATTTTCCCCCTTTGCCTTCCTGATTTTCATTTTACTGTTTTCTCCCCTTCTTTCCATTGCCCAGGGCTGGGAGAGAAAATATGGATCTGATAAAGATTATAGTGGTCATTATGTACAACCTACATCTGATGGAGGGTATATCCTGGCTGCCCGATCCAATAACGCTGTCTGGGGCTTCTACTACGATTTGCAGATCATTAAAACCGATGACACAGGCAATACTGTCTGGACGAAAACATTCACTGATGTAACAACATACTGGGGCATCAGTATTCAACAAACCACCGATGGTGGTTACATTGCTGTTGCCAGTGAGAAAAACAATGGCCTGTTAAAGCTTATCAAACTCAGCACGGAAGGCATACTGGAATGGACCAAAATAATTCCTTTCAGCACGCCAAACTCAGCAGGTCTTCACGCACGCTCCATAAAACAAACCAGCGACGGGGGATTTGTGATCTCTGGAAATATGACCTATGAAGGACTGGGAAGCGGCGAAGCTCTCCTGATCAAAACCAGCAGCAATGGTGAGCTGACCTGGGCCAGAACATTTATGATCTCCTGGTTGAGGCAGAATGAATCTTTCTATGCTGAACAAACCCGGGAAGGAGGATACATCTTAACCGGTACTTCGGATAGCGGCGGCTTTATCATCAAAACAGATGAAAACGGCTACGAAACCTGGCAGAAAAGGTATTTTGAATACGCATTCTCTGATATTAAAACAGCCAATAAGGAAGACGGTTATGTGCTGGTATCTTCGCGCATTCCTTTCCTTACTCCCAATGCCGAGGCAGGCGCCTATTTTGTAAAACTCAAAAACAACGGCGACACCATTTTCTCCAGGTACCTGGGAGCCTACAACGTTGTTTTCCTCAATTCAATAGAGCATACCAACGACGGCGGCTACTGCGTCAGCGGCTACTCAACCGAAGCTTCTTCCGAAGGAAAAATATTATTGATCAAGCTCAAAAATGATGGAACAACCGAATGGAGAAAACTCCTGGGAGACAATGCCGTCAATAGCGGAAGTTCTGCCATCCAACTCGCTGATGGAAATTTTATCCTGGCAGGAACCAGCAAAATTGAAGGCCAGACAAGCCAGGCGCATGTAATCAGAACAGATAAGCTAGGCAATGTTCTGACAAACATTATCAAAGGAAGTATTTATCACGATCTCGATAATAACTGTGAACCTGGAGCCCTGGAAAAAAGACTTACAAACCCGGCCTACTATAAGATCCAGGTTTCTCCCAGCAATCGTTTCGCGGTTCCGGATGCCAATGGAAATTATGAAATCAAAGTAGATACAGGTGTACACGAAGTGCGGATCATTAATAATCATCCCTACTGGCAAACCAGCTGCGCCGCTAATTATTCCATTGCATTTGATAAGTTCTATGAAACTGCAACTCATGTGAATTTCGGGCTTACAATGAAGACCAGCTGCCCCTTGCTATGGGTAGATGTAGCTGCCAGCAATGTAACATCTTGCGCTGAATCCAGTCACCAGGTCCGTTATTGTAATAATGGAACCTCCGATGCTCAGGATGTGTGGGTGGAGGTTTTTATGGATCCCGCACTCAGCTTCATAAAAAGTATACCTGCCCCCTCTCTGCAAAACGGCAATTATTTCCGCTTCAATCTCGGAACAGTCAAAGCTGGTGATTGTGGTTCCATTAATATAACCAGTACGGTTGCCTGTGGCCTGGCTGACAATAGTGCCGTTTGCGTAAAGGCTAAAATCTACCCGGATTCTGTTTGTGTACCTGTTGCTTCTTCCTGGGACAAATCAAGCATTGCCATCACTGGCAGATGCATTGGAAATGGCCTGGCCAGATTCTCCATCACCAATAAAGGGGAAGACAATATGAACAGCGCCTCAGAATACAGATTCTACGCAGACAATGAGTTCATTCAAAGAAATACAGTGCAGCTGAAATCAGGCGACAGTCTTGTTTTTCAGCTCAATGCCTGTGGCAAAACTATCCGCCTTGAAGCTGATCAATCTGCCGCTCACCCTGGCATCAGTAAACCCAGGTTCTCACTGGAAGGCTGCACAGGTTGCGGAACCTCCGTTACCAGGGGCCTTATTAATACCACCCCAGCCGATGATGAAAATGCAGCCGCTGAGCAGGAATGCACCATTGTGGCGGCAACCAGCATGTCCAATAATAAAACTGTTGTTCCTTCCGGAATCACCAGCAATCACTTTGTGTCATCGAAAGATGAACTGGAATACCGGATCTCTTTTCAAAACACAAGCAAACTGACTGCTGTAAATTTGATATTGAGAGATACCATCAATACCAATGTTCTTGACATTGGCAGCCTTACTCCTGGTATTGCAAGTCATGCATATACCTTCTCCATTTCCGGCAATATCCTTGAATGGAAGTTCAACGGTATCAACCTGCCAACCGCTACCACCAATGAAAAAGAAAGCTCCGGATTTGTGAAGTTCAAGATCAGGCAACCCCTTTCCTTACCCAACAATACCGTTATCAGTAATAAAGCGGGTGTTTATTTCGATGCCAATTCCCCTGTAGTTACTGCCCCCGTTACTGTATTGGTTAATGAAAATGTTTCACGGGCCACCGGTGATTTTGGGATCACTATCATCTCAAATACTTCGGACAATGGCTCAGAACTAAGACTGGCGCCCAACCCGGTTAGCAGCACTTCATTACTCACCGTATTGTCCTCGCAGGTTAGCACAAATGACGTACTGACGCTGAATGTGTATGACGTATACAGCAGAAGAATTCTTACCGGCACATTCTCCGGAATGCAAACGAAACTGTTCAAAGGACTGCTCAAAACCGGGACTTATTACATTGAAGTCAGAAAAGGAGGGACGAGGATAGCTTCTACAGTGATGATGGTAAAGTAAGAAATAAGGATACAGAAAGCTATTTAGCGTATTAACAATATACTTTGTAGTTTCATGCCATGAGACTTGGTATTCTTTTATTAACCGTATTCATCCTCATATGTGATGCGGTTGCACAGCAACCTGGAACTTTCATAAAGAAACAATTTGTATTGGGCGGGGATACATTGCCTTATCGCCTGCTTTATCCGCTTGATTACAATTCTGACAAGAAGTATCCATTAGTGCTATTTCTTCACGGAGCAGGATCATGGGGTAGCGATAATGAAAAACCATTGAAAAGCCTTCCTGCGATATTTCTTGACAGTGCTAACAGGAGAAAATATCCCTGCTTTATCCTGGTACCGCAATGTACAAAGGAGGAACCATGGGTTAGGTTCCCAGACTTCCCGAAAAGTGTTGCCACTCCCGATACGCCTACCACATCCACAAAGTTGACATTGAAATTGATCGCTGCTTTAAAGAAGGATTTCCCGATCAGACAAAATAAAATTTATATTACCGGCCTCTCTTTAGGTGGCGAAGGAACATTTGACTTTTTAAGCAGAGCCCCTCGGTTATTCGCTGCAGCAATACCAATTTGTGGAATTGCAGATACGGCCAGGGCAAAAACTTACCAAAAAGTACGCCTCTGGGCTTTTCATGGAGATGAGGATAAGGTGAATGATGTGAAGTACACGCGCATGATAATAGCCAGCTTGAAAAAAGCCGGAGGCAAGCCAAAGTATACCGAATATAAAGGCGTAAAGCATAATAGTTGGATCAATGCTTATGCCGAGCCAACTTTGCTGGATTGGTTATTCAGAAAATAATCTCACAGTTTCATCTATGAAGAGCTGAAACTACAGGCTCATATCTGAGAATCCATTTTTGATACTCAAAACTCTGCAATCAACGAAAACCACTTCGCCGCCGGCCCTACCCACAACTCCTTATACGTAGCCGTATTGAACTGCGGCCAGTACGGTGTGTCCTCATTAAACCTCGATTGCATCCCCACCGGGATCCCACCAACCGTCTCGCCAGGCAAAGCCGTATACAACTGCGGGTAATTGCTTCCCTCCCCCCATATTATAGACTGCCCGAATGGATTCTTTCCCACAACCCAAAACAATTGCTGCTCAGCAATATCCATCAGCTTCTTGTCCTTTAATAATTTCCCGGCGAGTGCTGCAGCCTTTCCTGTTGAAAGCTGCACAGCAGCATTGCCCTTGAATGAAAACCATACAGGGAATACGCGCAGGTAATGCTCCTCATCCAGTTTCACCCCGTTTTCCAACTGCTCTTTATAATCTTCGGCAGCCCCTTTGTATATTCCAACCTGCACTTTGTAAAAATTCACGGAGTCTTTTACTTCATCTATATGGTAAACACCGCTGGGCACCATTCCATATGGGCTCACATATTGCATGATATTCTTCAGGTAATTTCCATACAACCTCACAGACGATTCCCACTTTTTATAATCCGGGTTTTTCGGTTGTGTTTCGCAAAGTGTCGTTAATGCCTGCATATAGGAGTGATCGCGGGATTGATGCGTGTAATGCACGATGGACTTCTTATTCAGGTCCCGGTAAAAAAAGCCGGATGTTTTATTCTTGTCATTCAGCGGTTCTGTGCGCTGACACTGCAGCGTATACTCAATAGCTTTGGCTGCTTCATCTGCATAGGATTTGTTGCCGGTGAGTTTATACAATAAGCTGGAGGCATAAGAAATATTCGCTGCATACTGACTGTTGGAAGCCATCGCTGCGTGATCGCCACCTCCACCGATGCTGCTCAGGTCATTGAACCCTAAACTATCGAAACGTTTTTTGGCAAAGGCATAATCTTCAATGGCCACTTTCCGCAGGAATTCCTTCAACATGGTATCGTTCTCTATGTGCATTGCTGCATACGCTTCAATACCTGCAAACATGAAATTTTCAAAAGCCCTGTTATGAACACGCACCTGTCTTCTTCTCGAAGAGTCATCCTTGGTGCCGATATATCCATCCGTCCATAGATTGGTGCCCCATGTTTGTGCGCGATAGCCATTACCCAGTCTCGCTTTTAATATGCAATCGATACCCCATAAAGCCTCTTCCTGCAGCCTGATAAATAATTGACTGTTCCCCTTTCTTTTAGCCCGGTCGGCCATTTCAAGCAGACCGAATATGATCTCGCCGGACTGCAATACCTGCTGCGACATATCCGCCGCGTCATGCCAGCCCCCATTGAACGGAAATAGCTTGCCTTCAAAGGTTGTGTTCAGATCATTATGACAGGCGCCGTGCTTGCCCGGGACCGGATAACCACAGCGTTCAACGAAAATATAATTCAGCATCCGCCAGGCAGAATTATCCCAGATATTCTTATTGATGTAAAACGGATTGGAAACCACATTCCCTACCCTGATAAAATACCTGCCTTCTTTTCTGTAATTGCTGAAATCAATGGTTTCGAAATTCCCGATAGCTGTTTGCTGTCTATTTATTTTGCCTTCAAGCACAACGAGCTTGCTGGAATTATCTACCAATTGAAATTTCCCTTTGTTGTTCTTTACATTTACTATTGCGGATTTTTCGCTTTCCACTCCGTAGCCGGTAGTAGAGTGTATGATACGGTTTTGCGCAGGCATCCATCCACTTACCACTTCAGGATCTTCAATTGTCTGAAGTGATACTGCATCGATATCAAATTTGAGCGAGTCGCCCATGGTACGCTCTTTACCGAAGATCTCGATGGCAAATGATAGTTTGGTCACTTTATCCCGGGATAATTCCGGCATCTCAACAAAACATTCATTCCATTTTCCATTGATCAGGTTGATTTCATGAATGCCTTCCCGCTCATACTTATCCGGAACTTTGATCTTGCCGTCATTTTCAATGTACAGGTTCAGGTAGATGCTGCGCGCCCCTTCGCAATGGGGATAGATATAGAAATGAATGCGATTGTACTTTTCCCAGTTGGCACCGCCAACATCATAAGCAGCCAGGGAAGTGCCAAGGCCAATACCCCAATCTAAAAAGGCAGGATTAGTGGTTTGTCCAACCAGCCGCAGACTGTTTTTCCCTGAAATGCTCCTTTCGCTTGTAAGCCGCATGCCGCCGAATCCTTTGTGGGACCACTTATCCAGCGTTTCCATATCGCATAGCATGGTTGAAGACAAAACCTTCTTGGTCAATCCGAATGTTTCAAACGATTTGCTGTAATCCAATGGCAGCGGACTGTGCACATAGCCGGTGTTGATAATATCCCGCTTCAATTGTTCATCAATCTGGGCAGTCAGAAAGCGGGGGCCGGCAAGCAATAATACCAAGACAAGAATTCCCTTAGCTTTTGTCAAATTCATATATCGGTAGTTTAACGTGTATGCGGATCACTGATTTTGTGGGCAGGATAGAAAAACTAACGACCGGCAGGTTTGGAAACAACCGGCATCCTTCAGAGGGAGAAATCAAACAGCATTATTGAAATATAAGCAAAAAATGGACAAAACAGGACAGTTGTATTATATTGTCGTAGTAAGCCCCGTAACCGATCAAAATTATGAACCACCTTATCCTTACAGAAGTAGCGGCAATTATCGCTACTTCCGTTTCTGCCCGGTCAGATAAAATGGTGAAATGGACTTATTCTGCTAAAAGTGAGCAATCATAAAGAGGCAAAGCCTCCCTCTGAAGTTCCATTCACTATCAGGGTAGGGCAGTAGAAATCTAAAAATAACGAAAAGAGCTTCAGACTATCCGTTTGAAGCTCTTTTGCATTTTATGCCCCCGAAAGGGCACAAAAACCAGAAATAGGCAGGCCTGGTCTTCACCCTGAACAGCATTTTGATTGTTAGTATTTAGCTATACTATCAGTCCCACTTTCAAAAAACAAATGATGCGCTTTAATCAGATTTCTTTCTTTTTTACGGCAGGTTTGCTCCTGACAGCCAGTTGCTTATTCAGTCAGCAACCGGATTTCAAATCCCTGGAAAGTGATATTCAGCGGGTAGTTAAAAGAGTTTCGCGCGCAACAGTTTCTATAACCAATTATGATTCTGTGCAGGACAGGGAAACCGGAGCCACTTTCACAGGGGTTGTTGTAAGTGGAGATGGCATTATACTTTCGGCAGCCCATGCAGTAAAAACCAATCAGACATACAAGATCAATTTTCCTGATGGAAGAACTGCCGTGGCAAAGGGATTGGGCAGCTTTGACAATAACGACGCCGCTGTTTTGAAAATAATAAGACAGGGTACATGGCCTTACGCAGAAATGGGCTGGTCCTGTACACTTAATACATATGAACCTTGCCTGAGTTTGGGATACCCTCAGAATATGAGGCAGTCCGGGCCTCCATTGGTAAGGTTGGGATATATAATCGAAAGCAATGAGAATCCCGGCTTTTTATGTAATACTGCGCTGATGGAGCCTGGAGATTCCGGTGGTCCATTGTTCGATATGAATGGTAAAGTGATAGGAATTCACAGCAGGATAGCGCAATCAGCCAACGCCAATTTTGAAATTCCGGTTGACGAGTTTCGTAAGAACTGGGAAAAATTATTGAATACCGGTGAATACCAGTTTTCAAGCCCGATGAAGTCTGTGGACTTGTTGACAACTCCTGTTGAGTCAGGCATCAAGCCGATTCCCAGCCTTGCAAAAATCGATGAAAGTTTATCCCTTTTGTCATCCGGTTTTCAAGCCACTACTCTGGCAATTACCAGCCTGCTGAATAAAACAGCAGTCGATGCTCTGGGAACAGTCCTCTTTTTATCAAACGAGGATCTGAAGAATTACAGCTATATCATCAGCAAGAGCTCAATTGTAGGAGATTCGATTTCTGTAGCGCACGATTCGAAATCCTATCCCGCAATTGTAGTTGCACGCGATTCAATGAACGACCTGGTGCTCCTTAAGATCAATACCTCCATCAAAGAAGGCATCAAAATATTATCCGGCATTGGAAGTATCAATAACTATATGGCAGGAACCATACTGTTTTCGCCGATTGCAGGAAATAAGCCAGCGAAAGTAAGTGTATTGAGTTCGCCGGGTATAAGTTATCTCCCCAATCGCTGGAACACTACAGTAAGGATTAAAGTGATAGAGCAGAATAATTTGCTACGGGTTCAAAGTGTGGAGGCAAACAGTTCAGCAAAAATATCGAAGGTGAAAGCCGGAGACAGGATCGTAAGCCTCAATGGAGTTAAGGTGAGCACCAGGGATGAGTTTAACTGGGAAATAGCAACCTACAAACCTTTTGCAAAGATCCGCCTGAAAGGGAAACGATATGGATTCGGATATACTAAAAATCTGGTGCTGGAAGATATGGGCAATACGCAACCTGCACAGGAACACCTGGCAGAACATTTCGAGGGTGGTAAAAGTGAACGCAGGTACGGGTTTAGGAGAATGTTCAGTCATGATGGCAGACTGCTTCCTGCTGAATGCGGCAGCCCTGTTTTTGATTTGGATGGTAATTTTCTGGGGATCAATATAGCACGTGTTTCCCGAACCAGCTCCATCGCAATTCCTGCTGAAGAAGTAAGGGCTTTCGTGCAGTCAGCTTTGAATATGTCGGCTGGGAAATAAACTTGCCTGATATGTCCAAATCAACCCCTCTTAAAGTCCATGGTGCACAGTATGCAACATGAATAGGTCCGATACCTTTGCTGTATATTATTCATCAGTCAAAACTGTACAATGATCAATCAGCAAAATACGATACTCTCCACCGCAGAGGTTGCAGCGCAGTTCAATGAACTGGCAAAACAGGAAAAGTGGTTTGACATTCAGGAAATGTTCTTTTCAGAGGATGTGAAAAGTATTGATCCGCCCGGTTCTCCTTATATGGGTTATGCAGAAGGTAAAGCTGCCGTAAGAAAGAAAGGAGAAGATTTCGTTAAGCGTATCCGCGATGTGCATCGCCTTTATACTTCAGAACCGATCGTTTCCGCAAACCATTTTGCAGTGGTGAGAGAAAAGGACCTGACCGTGGAAGGGTTTGGCAGGATCCTGATAAATGAAATAATGCTTTATGAAGTGAGGGATGGAAAGATCATTTCAGAGCAGTTCTTTTATTAAGCAATTTTTTACCCCCTCTCTCCGCTAAAAATAACCACCGCCCCAACGAAACCCTCCTCACCAGAATACCGGTCAGCTTCACCGGTACCGGGACGGGCAGATTGTCCAGACTGAAATGTTTCGGGTTCTCCGGATCATATCCCTCTCCTCCTGTAAAAGCAAGAATTATCAGTGATGTCACCAGAAATCCGGTAATTTATTATCTTTAATACCACTGCTGCTACTATATTAATTAATAATCAACATTCATACCCTCTGGCAAAATAAATTATCTTTTATTCCTAATTTCGACACCTTCAATTAAAGCTCAGTGCTAAAACCGCTGGAAAATAAGGCCCTTCTCGATGCAATTGCTCAAGGTGATGAACGCGCTTTCAGATGCGTTTTCAATGAATATCACCAGGAGCTGGGTAGCTTCGTTTTCTCCATTACCAGGTCAAGAGAGCTTACCGAAGAAATCATCCAGGACGTTTTCCTGAAAATATGGGAGGAGCGCAAATCCTTGCCAGGATTGAATAATTTCACTGCCTACCTTTTCATTGTTACGCGTAATCATACCCTCAACGCTATCAGGAAACTGACCGGCGCACAAAAGAAACAGCATGATGCCAGCCTGCACCTGGTACCTGCCCATCAGGAAGAGCCCGTGCCGGCCGATAATTATTATACACTCCTCGACAATGCTGTTGATCAGTTGCCTATGCAACAAAAGAAAGTGTATCTCCTCAGGCAACAGGGGTTCAAGAACTCAGATATTGCCTATCAGATGAATATTTCAGTGCACTCCGTTAAGAAGTACCAGCAATGGGCCCTGCAGGCTATCACCAAGCTCATCAAATCCAGCCCTTTTACAGTGATTTTGCTGGCGTCAGAATTTTTTTAAAATTTTCTTCTTCCCTATATCTCCCTTTCTAACATTTTTTTGTCTTTATTATTAGATATGGCCATATCAAGACTTGACATACTTATTGACCGGTTCCGGAATGGAACCATCGGACAAGATGAACATGAAGAGCTCCTGCAACTTTTGTCGCAGGAAGAAAATGCACGTCAGGCAAAGAAGTTCTTTAAAGAGATCATGAAGCTGCAGCCTGAAAATTCCTTGCATTTCAATGCTTACGAGAGTCATCAACTGTATGAAGAGATCGAAGAACAGATCCACCAGGAAAAGCAGCCTTCCATGCTACGCAGCTTCCCCATCCTGAAATGGGCAGGCATTGCCGCGGCTGCTTCGGTGCTGCTCATGTTCGGATACAGCCTCTTCCAGAAAGGCCCTGAACTGAAGCCGCAGGTTGCAGAAGCTCAACAGGCTGCGCCGGATTTCCTGCCAGGTAAAAAGAACAAGGCGGTATTGATCCTGGCAGATAATTCACAGATCGTGCTTGACTCTACCAATGCAGGATTGCTGGGCACACAGGGCAATGCCATGATCACCAAAGCCGCAAATGGAGAGATCATTTATGAGCACGGAAACGCCTCAAATGGTGCATCAGCACCGGTTTACAATATCCTTGAAATTCCCGTGGGTGGCGAGTACCAGCTGGTGCTGGCAGATGGGACCAAGGTCTGGCTCAACTCTGAATCCCGGTTGAAGTTTCCCGTTTCCTTCTCAGGCAATAGCCGCGAAGTGGAAGTAAGTGGTGAAGCGTATTTTGAAATTGCACAGAACAAATCCAAACCATTCAAAGTGCATTTCAATGATGCTGCAGTGGAAGTGCTGGGCACACATTTCAACGTAAATGCCTACACAAGTGAAAATAACCAGGCAGTTACCCTGTTGCAGGGCTCCGTTAAAGTGGTGAACCCCGGTAAGGAAGTACTGATCAAACCCGGGCAACAGGCAAGACTTACAGGCAATGGAAATATCAACGTGAAGGAAGTGGATACTGAAGAAGCTGTGGCCTGGAAAAACGGATACTTCATGTTTGTAGACGAGGATATCAAAAGTATAATGAAGAAGCTTTCAAGATGGTATGGCTTCACAGCTGAATACCAGGGTAATGTGGATGGAGAACATTTTGGAGGCATGATATCCAGGTACAAGAAAATCTCCGAGGTACTGAGCATGTTCGAGAGAACAGGTACCATCAAATTTAAACTTATACAAGGTGATCAGTCAGGCAAAGGACGCAAGCTGATCATATCCAAATAAACCTTAGTCTTCTCTTTTATCCTGCTGCTATAAAAACAATAGCAATGAATTCTTATTGAAAATTCTGTCATTTCTCTATTTAAACCCAAAAACTGGCGACATATATGTTATTCGCGAGAACTCTCATTGTGCTCATACTCATGCAGCTCAGTCTGGCAGGCATTGCACAGCGCGTTACGCTCAATGAAAAGAACAGGCCACTCACGAGTGTCTTTAAAGAGATCAGAAAACAGACTGGTCTTGATTTTATCTACAATGTGAAGGACCTGAAAAAGGCCGGGAATGTTTCTGTTTCTGTGACCAACATGGAACTTAGTGTAGCATTGAAGCAGCTCTTATCCGGCGCAAACCTGTCGTTTGAGATCAAAGACAACAGCATCATCATCAAAGAATCTGAGAAGCAGGTAGTGGAGCAACCGGTACCCGTATCGCAGCATACAATCACTGTCAAAGGCAAAGTGAGAGATAGTAAGGAGCAGCCGCTGATCAGCGCAACGGTACGCGCAAAACAGGCCAACAAATCCGTTGCAACGAACGACGAAGGAGAATTCGTGCTGACCGATATCGATTCAAAGGATATTATCAGCATCTCTTATACAGGTTACATTACGAGGGAGTTTCCCGCTACATCCACTGCATTCAGTTCCATTGTTCTTACAGAGCGAATGCAGAATATGAATGAAGTGGTAGTGGTTGGTTATGGCACCCAAAAGAAAGTGAACCTCACCGGTGCCGTATCCCAGGTAAGCGGTGAACAACTGGGGCAGCGGGCCACTCCCAATATCGTTACCTCTTTACAGGGCATGCTTCCAGGTCTGAATATCCAGTCCAATAACGGTAATCCCGGCGAAACACCGGAGATCAACGTAAGGGGCTTCAACTCCATCAACGGCGGATCACCACTTGTATTGATCGACGGTTTTCAGGGAGATATCCAGAGAATAAACCCAGCCGATGTGGAAAGTGTTACTGTACTTAAAGATGCGGCTTCTTCAGCTATCTACGGTGCGCGAGGAGCATTCGGAGTGATCCTGATCACTACCAAGAGGGGAAAGGAAGGACGTATCCAGATCAATTACGATAACAATTTCGGTATTTCCAGGCCCGCCACACGTACGGATTTTATCTCTGATCCATACGTTTATGGAAAAACGGTCGATGCAGCTCTTTACGGATACAACGCCACTAATTACACCGGATACAATGATGCGGATTATGAAAGGATCAAACAGGTGGTGGACGGAACCCTGGCTCCATTCAAGGAACTGCAACCAAACGGTTCCAACAAGTTTTTCTACAATACAAACTGGTACGATTTCCTTTTCCGTAAATGGCAGTTCTCATCCAATCACAATGTGTCTGTATCCGGAGGAAATGAAAAAGTACAGGCATATCTTTCAGCCAGGGCCTTCAATACACAGAGTATTCAGAATGTAGATGATGCAGAGATCAAACGCTTCAATATCAAAGGCAATGTGAGAGTGAAGGCCAATGACTGGCTGGAGCTTACTTATAACACGATGCTCAATACAGCCAATGAACTGGAATTCGGCGGCGGCAAGAATGGATACGGGGGTATTTGGAGCAATACCACCTGGTATTTCCTGATGCCATTCCATCCCGCAGAGCTCGATGGCGTTCCCTTTGACTTTTTCGCAAGCGGCGCACAGGGGCCACTGGCAGACAGGTCAAATTACATCAAATCTCACTGGGAACAATATGTAAATACACTCAGCACCAAAATCACTGTCAATAAAGATCTTCAGTTCAATATCGATTACAGCAATACCATCAACCAGATCGCCAATACAACCAGGTTGAACCAGTTCCGCTATCTTACTGGCGACAAGATCATTCAACAGATCGGAGGCGTGAACAGGATCACTGAAACCAGGAACAGGAATTATTACAATGCCCTGAATGCTTATGGCACTTTCACAAAAAGCCTGAACAGGCAGCATAATTTCAAACTTTTGCTCGGCTTCAACCAGGAAGATTTTGATTCAGATAATGTGCTGGCAGAGCAGGGAGGGTTGTTGGCAAATAATCTCGCCAATCTTGGTCTTGGCACTGAAATGCTGCGTGCAACCGGTTCAGGTGTGCAATGGGGTATTCAGGGTTACTTCGGCAGGCTCAATTATGATTTCAAAAACAAGTACCTGCTGGAAGTGAATGCCCGATACGATGGCTCCTCTAAATTTCCGGAAGCAAGCCGCTGGGGCTTCTTCCCATCCGTTTCTACAGGATGGTTTGTAAGCAAGGAAAAATTCTACCAGCCTCTCAAAGATGTAATAAGTTCACTCAAACTGAGAGTGTCTTATGGAAAACTGGGCAACCAGAATATCGACAACAATACTTTTTCTCAGTTGCTCGCAACAGGGCAGACAACCTGGCTTATCAATAATGGAAAGGTGAATTATGTAACAGCTCCATCACCACTACCCAATGTTGTGAGCTGGGAGAATTCCCGCACCATCGACTTTGGAGCTGACCTCGGTTTCTTCAATGACCGTCTCTCCGTATCATTCGATTGGTATGAAAAGAATATCGAAGGCATGTACCTTCCCGGAGCACGCCTCCCTGCTGTGTTTGGAGCCCCCGAACCACGTGAGAATATTGCCAGTCTCCGCAATCGCGGCTTTGAGCTGAGCTTCACTTATAACAATACTTTCAATGTAATGGGTAGCGATCTCCGCCTCCGCGCTACTGCCAGCGTTTACAATTTTGAAGGCGTGATCACAAAATATCCCAACCCCAATGGCCTGATGAGCACATACTGGGAAGGGCAGAAACTGGGAACCATTTATGGATACCGCATCGCTGGCCAGTTCCAGAGCGATAAAGAGGCAAAGGATTATCAGAACAGTTTCGCCAATCCAACCGTAAGCCTGGGACAGGTATATAACTATGAACTGAATATCGTACAGAATATCGAATGGAAAGGTCTCCGCGCAGGAGATATCAAATACATAGATCTGAATGGAGATGGGGCCATCAACAAAGGAAAGAATACACTGACAGATCATGGCGACCTCGATGCGATAGGCAATGCCATGCCACAGTTTCCCTTTGGCTTCAACCTAAGTGCCGAGTGGAAAAACTTCGATTTCAACCTGGCGGGTACCGGCATTGGGCGCCAGGACTGGTATGCAACAGGTGATATTTACTGGGGACCTTACGAAAGACCTTATCTGTCATTTATCCGCAAAGACCTGGTGAGCAGCGCATGGACACCAGAAACACCGGGTAACAGAAATCCTCAGATCAACAGAGGATATGCGGCCCTTGGTAGCATGCGCTCACTTGGAGAAGTGAATGATTATTATCTCATCAATGTCGGCTATTTAAGGATCAAGAACCTGAGCATTGGATACACGCTGCCTGAAAAGATCACCCAAAGAGCGCATATCCAACGTCTGCGCGTTTACTTCAGTGGCGAGAACCTGTTCACCTGGCGCTTTGGTAACCTCACAAAATACATCGATCCTGAAATGGCCGGCGCCGGGATCAATTACTCCAGCCCCGGAGCTGCTGTAACACGCGCCAGGGCAGAAGATTATCCGATAAGTAAGATCTTTTCCGCAGGTATCAACCTTACTCTCTAATCACCCGTTTCAAATGCATCCGTAATGAAGAAGATCAATCTCATACTCATCACATATACTGCACTGCTGGCCGCCAGCTGTAACAAGAATATCCTCGATACCACTGCCAAGGACCAGATAGATGCAGAAAAGTTTTTCAACAACGCCACCGATCTGCAGGTGTACACCAATTTCTTTTATGAAATGCTGCCCAATATTACGGTGTATACTGATGATACCTACACTGATAATGCTGTTCAGCTGAACGTATCCACCCTTGTGAAAGGCTCGCGCATAGTCCCGGCCTCCAAAGCAAATACAAACTGGAACTGGGATAACCTTCGCTCCATCAATTATTTCCTGGAGCATTATCAGAAATGTCCTGATCAGGCAGCAAAACTTAAATACGGCGGCATCGCGCGTTTCTTCAGAGCTTATTTTTATTATGATAAAGTGAAGACCTACGGCGATGTGCCTTTCTACAACAAAGTGATGACTGCCGACGATCCCGATCTGTTCAAAGGAAGGGACTCCCGTAAACTGGTGATGGACTCTGTGCTGGACGATATCAATTATGCAGTAGCCAATATCCCCAAAGAGATCCAGGTGAACCAGGTGACAAAATACACAGCCCTTATCCTGAAAGCCCGCATCTGCTTATTCGAGGGAACATTCAGAAAATATCATCACCTCGGTGATCATGAAAAATTCCTGAATGAAGCTGCATCCGCAGCGGAAGAACTGATAAATACCAACGCTTATAAATTGCTGACCACCGGCGGCGTAAACAATTCTTACCGCGAGCTTTTTGCCCGCAATGATCAGGATGCTACAGAAACCATCCTGGCCAGGGATTACAATCCAACTTTCGGTCGCCATGGATTGAGTTACCTGATGACGTCTCCCACTGCCGGTGTGTATGGTATCAACAAAGACATGATCGATAGTTACCTCATGAAGGATGGCAGCCGTTTCACCGATCAGCCTGATTATGCCACCAAAGGTTTTTACGATGAGATGCAGAACCGTGATCCTCGCCTCACGCAAACCACTCCAGGGCCTGACTTCACAGCTTATAAAGAAACTACCCGCGAACCTGTCAACCTCAATATTTCAGGTACAGGATACCGGATTATAAAAGCGCTCGCCACCAAGGACCAGTGGGGATCTAACAGTTCTTTCAATGATATCATTCTCTTCAGGTATGCAGAAGCATTGCTGGTGCTGGCCGAAGCCAAAGCAGAGCTTGGTACGCTCACGCAGGCCGACCTGGATAAATCCATCAATAAACTTCGCGAGCGTGCGGGCATGCCAAATATGAATCTTGCTGACGCCAATTCCAATCCTGATAGTTTTCTGGAAGCCATGTACCCCAACGTAGACCAGGAGGCAAACAAAGGCGTGATCCTGGAGATCAGAAGAGAACGCAGGATCGAATTATTCAACGAAGGCCTGAGATGGGATGACCTCATGCGCTGGAAAGAAGGAAAGAAAGTGGAAAAACCCATTCTGGGCATGTACTTCCCAAGTCTCGGCGCTTTTGATTTCAATAACGATGGTAAAGCCGATGTGTTCCTGCATAATGGAAACGCCGCCGGCGCGCCTCCCGGAACCTCAAGCATCATCAACGTAAATCAGAAAAGACTTACCAATACCACATCGGGCAATTTCAATCCTCTGTACAATTCGCCTGGGAAATTTGATGAGGACAAGGATTATTACTATCCTATTCCGCTGGAAGAAATCACACTCAACCCCAACCTGAAGCAGAATCCAAACTGGAAGTAGAATATCCTACATATATATTCCTCATTCCTTAATTCTATTCAATGAAAAAAATTCTATTCCTTATTCTATGCTGTTCAGCAGTTGCTGACGGCATGGCACAGTACACCCTGGACTCAACCCGGAGAATGAGCCCGGGCGTAAGGCTCCATCATTATAAAACCACTTCGCCTGCAAGGAAGATAAAAGTGATGGAAATTGACTTTGATGAGTCAACAGTAAGATTACAGGCCGTAAAAGCAGGAGCTGTGATCAATGGTCCGAAAGAAACACTGATGACCATGTATGCAGATCACGAAAATATCCGCGGCCATGAAGTAACAGCTGGTATCAACTCGGATTTCTTCACCAGTGGCGGACCGCAATACAACCCCAGACATATGATGATCGGGGATGGCGAGATCCTCTGGGATACCTCACTCAACAGATCAGTATTTGGGATCACCGAAAGCAGGGTACCCTTCATTACTAAAATCAGTGAAGCGTATACACTTACAGCCGGTGGCTCGAGCATCACCATCAACAGCATCAACAGGAAAGCAACCGGAGACCTGCTGATGTTGTACAACCGCTTCAAGGGAACCAGCACCGGTGCTGCTGCCGGTGGAACAGAGATCAGGATCGTGCCCGTTGGCGGAGTGAATGCCTGGAAAGCCAATGCCACCGTGCCCTGCACCGTACTGGCAAAATCCACTGCAGGCAATATGACCTATACAGCCGGTCAGGCCGTGCTTTCGGGAACAGGCACTGCCAAAACTTTCCTGGATAATATCAACGTAAACGATGTGGTGAACCTGAACCTGAAAGTGGTTGATTCACCCGTAGGCACTGCCAATATCAAACAACTTACCGGAGGACATAACAGGCTGGTAAGAGATGGCGTGAACTGGACTGCAAACAGTAGCGCAGATGAAGGCGGTCCTGTAGTGCTGGAAAGACATCCACGAACAGGTATCGGTTTCAACCAGACAAAAGATAAAGTGTACTTTGTAGTATGTGATGGAAGAAATCCCGGAGTGAGTGAAGGCATGACGCTTCCTGAGCTCGCGGATTTTATGGTCTGGCTGGGATGTTACCAGGCACTGAACTTAGATGGAGGTGGTTCTTCTACCATGATGGGAAACGACAAACTGGTGAATGATCCTTCCGATGATCCTCCAAGAGAAATATGCAGCGCCCTGCTCGCCTATCTTACCACACTTACACTGGATCTGTTCGAGACTGGTCTTGGTCATTTCAACAGAGAACCCACTTACAGCACAACCACCGTTGGTGTAAGCACCACTTCTGTTGTGGAGAACGCAAAGACGGCGCATAGCGGACTGTATTCTTTGATTGTTAAGTTATATGATAATACATCCAGCAGTGCAGCCTGGAAAGTGCGACTGCTTTCCGGTACCGGCTCTCCAGCCAATAACAGGACATTTGCCGGTGCGGGAACATTGAGCTTTTATATGAAGACCAATACCGCTAACACCGGGGCTAAAGTAAGATTATGGATCGATGACAGCGACGGCACGGAGCTATCGCCCACCCTTGATGTGATCAGCGATAACCAGTGGCACAAATATGTGTGGAACCTTTCCAGCTATGGTGGAAGCTCCACGGATGGCGGCAATGGCAGCATCAACAGTTCAGCTGCAACACTGGATGCCATTGAATTCACACAACCCAATACCAGCACCACCTGGTTTATCTTCCTGGATGATCTTATGGTTGATCCGGCTGCTACGGAAGCAACCCAGGTACACGGAGCTGTGAAAACTGAAACGCTGGTTGAATTCACACCGGAAGAGCTTGTCGAAAAAAAGGAAACCAAAACAGCCTTGAATGTATATCCCAATCCCGGCAAAGGCAGGTTCATCATCAACTTTAAAGAAAGGTCCGTGAGCTCCTTTGACCTTCAGGTGCTAGACAATAACGGCCGCAGCGTGCATCGCAAAACTTATAATGGCGGCACGCAGCCAATCGATCTGTCTCTGTTAAAGCCAGGAATATATTATGGATACCTGACAGCCGGAACACTTAACGAAACCTTCAAATTCATTATCAATTAGTACCCATTATGTGGAAACAGCGGATATTTCTTTTTCTGATGCTTCTGATGCTTACAATCCATGTAAATGCCCAGCAGGCTGGCTTGCGGGTGATGACCTACAATATCTATGAAGGCATGAAACTGGATACTGGCGCAGGAAAACCTGTTTTTGCTACATGGATAAAAAAGATCAATCCGGATATTCTTGCTTTACAGGAATGCACGGGATTTACACAGGCATCACTTGAAAAGCTGGCTGAGTTATACGGACATCGGTATGCTGTGCTGTTGATCGAAGGAGAAAAATTTCCGGTAGCCATCACTTCAAAATATCCGATCCTGAATGTGCAGAAAGTAAGCGATAATATGGACCGCGGATTTATTTCCGCCACTATCGAAGGATATAATGTTATCTCTCTGCATTTTACTCCTTTTGATTATCGCAAACGTGCACAGGAGGTGGATTTGTTGCTGGCGCATATTGAGGCAACGGGAAATAAAAAGAACCGGATTGTGATGGGCGATTTCAATACACTGTCGCCTGCCGATTCAGCGCATTACAGCGATGGCCGTATGGCGGCTAACTACCAGGCATACGAAAGGAAATATCCGCCAATCCTGAAACTGGTGGATGGAAAAATAGATTATTCCGTTATTCAGAAAGTGCTGAACGCTTCATTGGTAGATGCCTTGAAGCTTTCAACCCCCGAGTTTGTGAAAACAATACATCCGAAAAGATTTGAACCTAAAACAGGTGAAGACGTTTCTTCCCGGATCGATTTTATTTTTGTAAGTAAGGACCTGGTAAAAAAGATTAAAAGCGTAAAAGTACTGACAGATGAATTCACGGATAATTTTTCAGATCATTATCCGGTATTAATGGAATTGAAATAATGAAAATGAAACGTACTGTAATCCGGCTTCTCACTGTCTGTATTTTAGTTGCATGCTTTTCCGGCAACACCCGGGCAAACGATTTGTATGAGCTCCTGACTTCGAGGAACTTTCCGCTGCTCCTGGAACTGAGCAAAATGCCGGACCTGAAATCCATCGGAGTTGATACTAGGGACTTGCTCTCTGTGAACCAAAGGATGTACCAGGATGCTGAGCTTGCCCTGAAGGAATGCGGATCCGCTGGTTGCTTCGGCAAGAAACTTCAATTTACGGAAGATGAAATTGACAGGGTAGGTAACAACCTGCTGAAAATGGCAGGCACTGTGTCATGGAAAAAAATGGTAAAGAACCTGAGAGCAGGACATTCATACGAGCTTTTTGCTGATGAATCCGATACAGGTTTTATCAGGAAATGCTGGATCGCAGATGCAAAAGGTGTCAATTATATTCTAGCTACTTACGTTGAAGGTAGTGCTCCCATTTATCCTAAGATAGATGCCATCAGTTTTCAGAGTAATGATACGGCATATAGAAGTAAGATAGCCCTCAGTGTAAGAAAGATACTGAAAAGGGATGGACCTGCATTTTTTGCGTTGCCGGTGTTTTTAGCAATCGACGCACTGATACTGAACAGAAGATTGGAAGCAGTTAATTATCTGCCTTTGATCCGTGTACACAATAAAGCTCCCAAACGGCATACTTCAAAAATCAAGTGGGAGAATTACCGATACAGCGCCATACTGGTTCCGGGCCTGGGCCCGGAGCAGCCGGATGTAAAGCTGGATCCGGGCGGCGCCAGGCGCTGCGACAGCGCAGTGATCCGCTGGCGTGCAGGAATGGCGCCATTCCTGTTAGTGTCCGGGGGGAATGTACATCCCAATCAGACTCCCTATAATGAAGCGGAGGAAATGAAAAAATACCTGGTAGAGGTGCATAAGATACCTGAGCGGGCCATCATCATAGATCCGCACGCGAGGCATACCACCACCAACCTGAGAAATGCCAACCGGATCATCAAATGGATGGGAATACCTTTCAATAAGCCGGTAATGATCGTTACTGACGCTTCGCAAAACAAATACATAAACGGAGCAATGAAAGACAAGGTGGTGAAAGAGCTCGGCTACATTCCTTTTGAGGCAATAAAAATGCTGAGTTTCACAGAATCGGAGTACCTTCCTTCCCTGAAATCGATGCATGTTAATTCGTTGGATCCCCTGGATCCATAACTGAATAATCAGAACACCATGATCAAAAAGATTGCACCCCTGCTGTCTGCATTGCTTGTATTGTTGAGCTCCGTAACGGCCATTGCACAGAAAAGTGATTCAGCAATATATACCGATGCCGGTACGCTCATGCTGATCGGGAAGCCCAAAATAACCGACTCCATTTATCAACGTATCGATAGCGTGGAGACCCGCAATATGCCCGATGCCGTAAGGCGGCTTGCACAGAGAAGCGCTGGCATCGCTGTGTTGTTTGAAACCAACTCAAGCTTTATCCGGGCTAAATGGAAATTGTCCAATGAAGTATATCTCTCCAATATGACACCCATCGGCCATAGTGGCCTGGATCTTTACTGCCTGAAAAATGGCAAATGGCAATATGTAAGTGTAGGAAAGCCCGACAAAGGGATCATGCAGGATGGTACGTTAATTCAGAATATGGATACTACCATGAAGCAGTTCATGCTCTATCTGCCATTGTACAACGGGCTCAGTGATCTGCAATTGGGGGTGGCGCAGGATGCGGTACTGAAGAAGCCTGTACAGCGTGGCATCAATATAGCAAAACGGGTGGTAGTCTATGGTTCAAGCATCGTGCAGGGCGCATCCGCCAGCAGGGCCGGGATGGCCTATCCCGCCATTCTGCAACGGCGAACAGGCTATGATGTGATCAACCTGGGCTTCAGCGGCAGCGCTAAAATGGAAATTGAACTGGCAGAATACCTGTCCACAGTTCCCGCAGATTGTTATGTGCTGGACTGCATTCCCAATCCATCTCCTGAACAGATCAGGGACAGGTCATATAACTTTATCAAACTTCTGAGAAGCAGACAACCTGATGTGCCCATCATCCTCGTGGAAACGGTATTCAGGGAGAATGGAAATTTCGATACCCGGATCGGGAAAAATGTAAGAAGCCAGAATGAAGAGATCAGAAAGACTTACGAGCGATTGAGGAAAGAAGGGATCAAGAATTTTTACTACATAGAATCTGCCAGACTTACGGGCAATGATCACGATGCCACAGTCGATGGCGTGCATCTGACCGACCTTGGATTTATGCGTATTGCAGATGCCATACAGCCGGTGCTTGAAAAAGCAATAGATAAGTATTACCAATCAGAAAAGATCCTGGGAGCTGCGGGCAGCCCTCTTCAAAAATAAATTTGGAGGATCAGAAATCTGTTTCTATATTTAGTCTACTAAATTGGTAGACTAATAGATTTTATGCGACCCTGCATTATCATATCTTGTTGTTACTCCTGTTGTTGTTAAGAGCCCCTCTCTTACTGACCCAAGTCTGCTTATTCCCATTTGTCTCTTCATTCATTTTTTAAAGAAACTTCACGATGAAACTCATTAGCCAGCCTGTATTTTATCTCGATAACGGGATAACTGCAGAACACGAAAATTTTTTCCACCGTTACGGTATCATTCAGTTCAGGAATTTTGTTGACAAAGCCACTGTGGCCGGTTTCCTGCAGGAGATCAGGTCTGTGGAGAGATTCCTGATCCGCGAGAATATTCAGAAAGTGAACGGCGTTCCGCTGAAATTCGGTAAGGATATAGACGGATCGTCCATCATTCAGCGACTGGCCTTTACATCCCAGTACAGTAAGGTGCTCAGCGATTTCCTGAAAGATGACCGGCTGGCCTCACTCACCAGATTACTTCAGCCATACGATGGCCGGATAGGAGAGAACGAAAAAGACGGGTTGGTAGTGAATCATTATATCAACACGGAAAACAGTGAGTATACGCAGCTCGGCTGGCATACGGACAGCCCGCGCGATCTCTTCCATGGATCAGCTATCCAACCCATGCTGAATGTGGGCCTGCACCTTGACGACTGCCCGGCGAGCAATGGCGGATTACGTGTACTGGCCGGCACGCACAACAAAGGATTATTCACCCTGTTATTCAAAAAGAAATACTTCATCTCCAATAAGCCCGATGCCAATGAAGTGGGCGTTGACATCGAGGCAGGTGATCTTACCATTCACGATGGCCGCATCTGGCACAGGGTACAGCAGTCGCCATATATCGGTGAACAGAGCAGGAGGCGCGTGATGTATATTCCCATTATCACAGGTGATTACAAACCGAAGAGCGCCAGCAGCCCCACTGCATTTTACCATCGCATCGGACAACTCAGGCTTCCATCTTTTAAACGTAAAGCGGGCAAAGAATTGCTGCAACCCCAAGCAGGCAAAATTGCAGTGGAAATGTAATCCTTTGATCATTCTTCTAATTATATCATATGTCGTACGCGTTAGTAACCGGCGCTGCCAAAGGCATCGGACGGGCCATATCTGCTGAGCTGGCAAAGAAGGGTTATCACCTGTTGCTGGTAGATATCGATCAAAAGCGGCTCCCTGCCACTGCAGAGCAATTGAGCAATACATACGGGATCAGCACTGAACACCTTATACTGGATCTTTCACTGAGTGATGCCGCTCAACAGTTGAAGGACTGGAGCCAACCCTGGCAGGATCAGTTGAATGTGGTAGTGAACAATGCCGGCTTCGGGCTGAATGGCGCTTTTGAATCCATCCCACTGGCCGAGCAACTCAATATCATTGATGTGAATGTGAAAGCGCAGTTACAGATTGCACATGCTTTTATTCCCGTGTTGAAACAATTCAATCGATCCTGGCTCCTGAATGTAGGCAGTACAACCTGTTATCAATCCGTTCCCTTTCTGGCTATCTATGCCGCTTCGAAAGCATTCGTGATCTCATTTACAAGAAGTCTGCGTTATGAATTGAAGGATACGCCTGTTTCTGTTAGCTGCCTGATCCCTGGAAGTACCGACACGGATTTCGTGCATAGGGCCAGGATGGGCGAAAGCATCCGCCGCACAGCGGATAAATTCAATATGAGCCCGGAGGAAGTTGGAAGGATCGCAGTAAAGGGGCTCTTCAATAATAAGGCCGAGATCATTCCGGGATTCACCAATAAACTGAATGCATGGTTACCGAAGTTCTTCCCCAAACTGCTGACAGAAAAGATCGCTGCAAAGATCTATCAACCTGAACCGGAGAAATTGGCAGTTGAGCCCGCCGTGTTACCATCTTAATGAAAAATCCGCTGATTCAGCAAGGCAGCATAGTAGCTCAGTTATGCTGCCTACACTTGTTATTTGTTTAAAATGCGTTTTTCTGCCGGTTTTTTTCTTATCCACAGCCAGTAAAGCCGCTCGTATTTGCAGTATTTTAGGCATAAACCTGCAAATCGAAGCTTATGAGAAAAACTCTACTGGGACTTTTATTCCTTAGTGTGGGCATGATAGTGACAGCGCAGCCAAAAAGGGAAATGCGCGGCGCCTGGATTGCCACCTACTCTAACATTGACTGGCCGAACCGCACTCAAACGCCTGCACAGCAGCGCGCAGCATTCCTCTCCATTCTTGAACATCACAAAGCAACCGGCATGAACACCCTGTACATCCAGGTGAGAAGCCAGTGTGATGCCATGTATCCAAGCACTATCGAGCCCTGGTCGGCAGACCTTACCGGCACGCAGGGTGTAGCGCCGTCAACTCCCTGGGATCCCATGGAGTTTATGATCGAAGAGTGTCACAAACGGGGCATTGAATTCCATGCATGGCTCAATCCATACCGTGCGGTTGGAAATTCCAACAGCCTTCCGGGCTTTGCTGCCAGTCATGTTGCCAAACAACACCCCGAGTGGCTCCTGAGCCAGGGTACGCTCCGTGTACTTGACCCGGGTCTTCAGGAAGTTCGTGAATATATCTTAAGTGTAATTTCGGATATTGTTAGCCGTTATGATGTGGATGGTATTCACTTCGATGATTACTTTTACCCTCCTGCTGCTCCTGCAGGCACCACGCCTTATAATGATGATGCGAGCTTTGCCGCGGATCCCCGGGGCTTCAGTGTCAGAGCAGACTGGCGCAGGGACAATGTGAACCTGCTCATTCAAAAAGTATACGATACCATCAAAACCCTGAAGCCCTGGGTGAAGTTCGGTGTGTCGCCATCAGGCATTTACAGGAACAGCACCAACCCGGCGATCGGAACGCCTACCAGCGGCCTGGAACATTACACTACTTTGTTTGCCGATACCAAAAGATGGCTGCAGGAAGGTTGGGTGGATTATATCGCACCACAGGTGTACTGGTATATCGGTCAACCAGGAGCCAACTATGCGGCCATCGTTCCCTGGTGGAACAACCAGGCCAATGGCAGGCATATCTATATAGGAATGGCCGGCTACAAAGTGAACGATCCCGCGCAAGGCGTGAACTGGGCCAACCCCAGCATGATCCCCAATGAAATGCGACTGAACCGTGATCCATTTCACACGAATATCTACGGGCAGGCCATTTATAATACCAGCAGCCTGAGAAGTGCTACCAAGCTGGGTTTCAGGGATTCTCTCAGACTGGATTTTTATAAGCTGCCTGCTCTTCAGCCACGCATGCCCTGGAGAGATGATGCGGCACCCGCCTCGCCCTCACAATTGAAAGTGTTGAAATTCAGCACTGACTCAATTGTACTTCGCTGGCAACAGGCCGCTGCTGCAGATGAACTGGATAAAGCAAAGCGCTTCGTGATCTATCGCGGCGCTTCTGAATCCATCGATACCGCAGACCCGGCCAATATCGTGGGCATCACCAACCTGGATACGCCCACGTTCACAGATACAACAGGCGAAGAAAATGCTGTTTATTATTATACAGTAACAGCATTGGACAGGTTTCAGAATGAAAGTCCCATTTCCAATAAAAGCTCCAACCTGCCACCAGCCATCAGTTGTCCGGCTGATCAAACTCTGAAAACAGACGCCAGCTGTAATGTGGTGTTGCCGGATTACACTTCTATGGCCCTGGTGAATGGTGAGTCAATTCCTGCCGGTATCACCATCACGCAGTCGCCTGCCGCAGGCACTGTGCTCAATGGAGTAAATAATATATCAGTGACTTTGCAGGCGCTCGATGAAGCGAACAACGGCACAAGCTGTTCATTCACGGTATTTGTAAAAGATAGTATTGCTCCTGTGATCAGCAACGTGGTGCTGAGCCACACTGAGCTCTGGCCCACTACATTGCAGTTAAAGAACGTGGCTGTGGATTATGAGGTGAGTGATAATTGCAGCCAGGTGACCACCTCGCTTTCCGTAACCAGCAGTGAGCCCGTTACAGGCGGGACCTACGGAAACATTGCGCCAGACTGGGTTGTAGTGAACAATCATATGGTACAGTTGCGTGCTGAGCGTGGACTGTTCAGCAGCGGACGCGTTTACACCATTACCATCACTGCCACTGATAGCACCGGCAATACCAGCCAGCAACAGGCGCAGGTGAAAGTGCCACGTCTGCCTGAAAACCCCGTTCCTGATGGACTTCTGGTAGTGAAAGCGCTGCCGAACCCAACGCCCACACAGTTCCATGTGATCACAGCCAGCACATCCGCTGCGCCGATCAGTATTAAAGTAACGGATATCACCGGTAAAGTGATCGAAACCAGGACAGGTCTGCCTGCCACCGGAATGTTCTACATCGGCTCAAACTATGCGCCGGGTATGTACTTCATGCAGGTGAAACAGGGCCAGAAGAGTGAAGTAGTGAAACTGGTGAAGACGTCAGGATAGTCATTCAATGACCAGCCCGAAAGACCATCCGGAGGCGGATGGTCTTTTTTTTATATCTTTGCCTTCCCGAATACTTTCGGCTGCTGACATCTCTGATGGGCCAGATGTTCCTGCCAGGCCCCGAATTAATCTCTTTTTTCTCGAAATTTAAGAACATGACTTCTATTGGATTCTATTGTGATCCCGATAGCATCGAACCAAATGCTATGGATCAAATACAGCAGTACGCGAAACGGGACCATATCACTGAAATACGCGCATTCACCGATATTCACTACTGCTCTGAAAAGGCATTGCCCGTAGGTGTGGCATTTACGGCAACTGACCATGTATACCCGTTGATAACCGGAAAGGATATCGGCTGCGGCGTGATGTATCTCCGTATTGGAAAGGAAAACCTGAAAAAACCTTTCAATAAGGATGAGCATTATCGTGCATTTGATTTCGCCCAGCAGAAAATGACGGATGATGGTCTGGGTGGTGGCAATCATTTTCTCTCCATCGAGGAGGATGATAATGCCCTCTTCATCATTTGTCATACAGGCACAAGAGACCGAGGCATCGCGCTCTATCAGCGTTGCCTGCAACTCACACGCGATTTTTCAAAAGAGTATGGGCGGGATGTGGAATTTATCCATAAGGATACGCTGCAACCTGAATTCATCAGTTACTACAATGCAACATTGAATTTTGGTTATGAACGAAGGAAGAACTTCTGTTTGAAAACCCTGATCTTTTTGCAGAATGCCAATTATGTGGCGGCAGAGAAATCCACCATCCGGAAGGATTATCTGAATGTGATTTATAAGGATCATCCGGAAGAAGGATCCCTGCATGGAACGCTTTACAAGCTGGAAGATTCCATTCACAATCATATCCGATTTGGCGATGGTGAGATCATGCATCGCAAAGGAAGTACGGAGCTGGGAAGATCAAATACTGTGGTGATCCCATTGTCGATGTCCCGCGGAAGCCTGCTTGTGCAGGCGGTTTCAAAAGACGCTGCAATGCCTGCATTGCAATCCTGCGCACATGGCGCCGGGCGCAGGCTTTCCCGTTTCGATGCTATGAAATACTGGAAAACGGTGCTGAAAGAAAAGCAGCGGAAAATGTATAAAGAACAGTTTTCCGAACTGCTCAACCGTTCCGGGGATTTCCCGCCGGGATATATCCAGGAATTTGATTTTGCGTATAAAGATGCCACGGATATTCTGAAGTATCAGCCTTATCTGAAAAAGGTAACGCATACAAGGCCGGTGGCAACTGTGAAGTTCACGGAGATTTAGTGTGTAAAGATATCGTTCGTTACATTCGAACGGTATCTTTGTTTTGTTTAAATTGTTACCTATGCAACAATCACGTACGCAAAGCAGAAAAAAGGGTTGATGATATTGCATTTGGGCTTCTGGATGTTTCTGAAACCGATATTGAATTTCTAAAATCCCGGGCTCCATTTGCCACACTCATTCCAATCATGAAATAACACTCACACCTTTCCCTCCAGCCAATCCTTAAAATCTCCCACCCGCTCCCTGCTGATAATAACATCCTCCGCCGAAGGCGGATTCAACTGTACTATCAGCCTGCTATTATAATAAGCCGTCATCTTTTTGATGGCATCGATATGAATAATGAATTGCCTGTTCACGCGGAAAAATGAATTCTTGTCGAGCTGATGCTCCACCTGGTCCAGTGAATAATCCAGCGGATAGTCCTGTTCTGCAAACGTGGTAGCTTGCGTAATCCCTTTTGCTGAATGTATATAAGCAATATCTTTTGCTTTGATATATACCAGCTGGCTGTTCATCCGGCTGACAAACCTGGTGGTATCCCTTTTGAAAAAAGCTTCTGCCAGTTTGTTGATATCCACCTGCTGGCTCACCGGCCTGAACTGCTTGAATTTTTTCAGGGCATTGTCCAGCGCCGCCAGTTCTACAGGCTTCATCAGGTAATCGACACTGTTCACCTTGAATGCCTGCAATGCGAAATTATCATAGGCCGTAGTGAAGATGATAGGCGTGCTTACATTTGGCCCATTGAAAAGCTCGAAACAATTTCCATCAGACAACTGGATATCCATCAGCATGAGATCGATATCATGAGGACCGTCGAACCATTTGCGGCCATCGGCCACTGATTCCACTACAGCCTGCACCACGATACTGCTATCACATTTTCCCAGCAACTGGATCAGTCGCTCTGCATTGTGGTGTTCATCCTCAAATATGATCACATTCATGATTGAAAATTATGGGAATTTTCACTACAAATTTTTCTGTACTTGCGTCTATCTCAATTGACCTGCCAGAAACCAGTTCATACCGCTTCTGAATATTCTCCAGCCCTATGCCATGCGAATATTCAGGGGTGATCTTTTTCCGGATGGTATTGCTTACAAAAAGGAATCCGTCTTCGCTCCGGATACTTACTTCCAGTGGCTCGCTCGCGGAAAACCTGTTGTGCTTGATGGCATTTTCCACCAGCATCTGTAAAGTGGCTGGCGGCACCTGGCCATTGATCCTGGAATGATCGTCTATTTTCTCCTGGAAAATGATACTGCCCTGCCGTCTTATTCCGATCAGGAAAAGATATGATTGCAGGAAATTCAGTTCTGTTTCTACAGGCACGAGGTTGTCGAGTTTTTTATCCAGGATGTACCGGAATGTATTTGCCAGCTGGGTGATATAATCAGCCGCCAGATCAGGGTCCTTGTACACCAGGTTGGTAAGCACACTCAGGGAGTTGAAAAAGAAATGAGGGTCTATCTGGTTTTTCAGAGCGTCGTATTTGGCCTGGATATTCTCCCTCATCAGCCGTTCTGCTTTGATCTGGTATTCTTTCCAGCTCCTGTAATAAAAAATAAATCCATTGAAGGTGATGATGATGAGGTAGAACATGAAGATGCCCACGATCATATTGTAACTAAGTGAGGTGAAACTCAGCCAGGCTTCAATCCGGTTAAAGAAATACAGGTCAACCCACGCATAAATGAAGCCGAATCCCAATGCTATCAATCCTCCATATATCAATAGCGCAACAGATAAGATAATAATTCTACTGGCTGCAGAACGGCCATGCATTCTGCGTTCCAGGGCACCCGCAAGCGAGGAGGCTCCTTCCCAGGCAAGAAAACCATAAATAACATAAGCAATACTGAAAGCATTGGAGCGCGCTGAAAACCAGCCAAGACCCTCGATAAAGGTAAGATCGAATGATTTGAAGATATTGCTGAACAGGTAGAGGATGAGTATTCTGCCGCCATAGCGCAATGTCCTGCTGTTGAACATTTTCTCGCTGCCGGCAAATTCACCAGGCTTTTCCTGCGAACCCTTTTTTCTCATCAGCAATAATTGTTTTTTCTGAACCAGTCCAGTGTGTGGCTTACCGCCACCGTGATAGGCGTTACAGGTAATGCCAGTTCCCGTTGCGCTTTCCTGGATGAATAATAATTATCAAGACAAAGCATATATGCGTTCGCATAATTTAGCCGCCCGCTTCTGCCCGTGATCCTTTGCCGGATGCTTCCGAAAATACCGCCTGTTTTCAACAGGAAGGCAGGAATACGTATCATGATCTTCGGCTGATCCGCCAACTTGTTCACCAACCGGAAAAATTCACCATAACTGAGATTATGACCGGCCAGCAGATAACATTCTCCTGTTCTGCCCTGGCTGATGGCATGCACAATGCCATTACACACATCATCTATATACACAAAATTCTTTCCACCAGGCGGATAGAACAGGATCTTCTTATTAAGCCCATAGATCAGCAATTTGCCTGTGCCCGGCTTCCTGTCTTCCGGACCTATCATAAAGGTAGGATTCACAATAACAGCAGGCAGCTGCTTTTTCTGCACCTGCTCCAGCACGTACTGCTGAGCCAGGTATTTACTGTTGATATAACCGGATCCTGCCGGAAAAAGTGTAAATCCATTCAGCTCCGTACCAGGATCAGCCTTGCTGCCCGGGCCAATGGTATTGGCGGTGCTTACAAAGATGAGTTTGGGGATTTTCTGCTGAAGACAGGCTTCACAGATATATTGAGTGGCTGTGTAATTGATACGCTCGTATAGCTCAAAGGCAACACCCCACTGCTCTGTAACGGCAGCACTATGCACTACTATATCACATCCGCTTACCGCTTCGGATATCTGCTTTGCATTATCGATATTCCCATACCAGATCTCACATGGTACATCTGAAATCACGCTCAGGTCCGCGTTCTGGCGGACTATCACACGTACATCGTATTGCAGGCGGGAAAAATGACGGGCGAGATGTGCACCAAGAAAACCGCTGGCGCCGGTGATCAGGATCTTTTTTCTTTTCATAATTCAGGTGGCAGACCACTGCATTTCTTTTTTTACTTCATTGGAAACCACGCGCAGCTTCAATCCCAGCGGCAGCAGGTTCAAGAGGGAATGATTCAGCTTATTCATGAGCCCCGGTATGATCACCGGATGGCCCTTCAATGTTTTACGGATAGCAATGCGAGCGATTTCCGGGGTGGCCAGCAATCCCATCTTTCCTTTCAACCCCTGGTGAATGATCCGGCGGCTGGTATTGCTGTTGGTCATGATCGGACCGGGATAGAGCACGCTGATGGAAAGCCCTGTTCCAGCAAACTCTTCTCTCAGTCCAAGAGAGAATGAGGAGATGAATGCCTTGGAAGCGGGATACACAGTTTTATAGGCGATCGGCGTGAAAGCCGCCATGCTGCTTACGTTCAGGATATAACTGTTCGGCTCACGCAGCAGATGAGGGATCATCATGCGCGTGAGCAGGGAGGTGCTCCTGACATTCAGCTGTATGATATCATCGATCCTTTCCAATGGAGTTTCCGTGAGTGATGAAGTGCCTCCGATACCGGCATTATTGATCAGAAAATCTATTGGGAAATGTTCCGTTACAAACAGGATGTGCTCTTTCAGGATTTCCGCCTGACGAAGATCGAACTCAAAGCATTGCACCTGGATCCTGTTTTCTGTTCTGAGGTCGGAGGCCAGGCTTTGCAGGCCACTGCCGGGCAGGGAAAACAGAACAAGATTCCTGCCCATCCTTGCACATTCCACGGCAAATGCCCTGCCTAACCCCGATCCTGCTCCTGTGATGAGCGTGTATGTCATGTTTTCCGGTATTTTATCCACCAAAATTGAAGAATGATCCAGCTGGCACCTGCAATTATTTCATGAGTTGTTGAATAAAGCTTACCAACCGTAAGCCGGCAGAGCCCCGGAACTATTTTACAGGTTGACGATAATTCAGTAACTTTTTGAACTTTTTATCCATTCAATTATCATCTTATGGCAACAGATTTCGATTTTGTGGTAATAGGCTCCGGTCCTGGAGGCTATACTGCAGCTATCAGGGCCGCGCAGCTGGGATTTAAGACAGCCATCGTTGAAAAATACCCGGTACTGGGTGGAACCTGCACCAATGTGGGATGCATACCTTCCAAAGCAATGCTCGACAGTACTGAGAATTATGATATCATCAGTCATAAGGTGTCGAAACAGGGTATAGAGGTGGGCGATGTGAAAGTGAATTTTCCCCAGCTCACAGACAGGAACAAAAATGTAGTGAAGCAGAATAATGATGGATTGAACTTCCTGATGAAGAAGAACAAGATCCAGGTACTTACCGGTGTCGCCAGCTTCGTGGACAATACCAAAATAACAATCATCAGCGGTGATGAACAGCCGAAATCTGTTACCAGTAAATATTTTATCATTGCCACGGGCTCCAAACCCAGCACCATTCCGGGTGTGAATATCGATAAACAAAGGATCATCACGTCCACCGAGGCGCTCTATCTGAAAGAGCAGCCGAAAGAAATGGTGATCATCGGCGGTGGTATCATTGGCGTGGAACTGGCTTCCGCTTACCATCGGATAGGGACCAAAGTCACCATCATTGAATATGCTGACAGTCTGATCCCAACCATGGATAAAGAGCTGGGTAAAGAATTACAAAAACTCCTGACTAAATCAGGGATCAGTATTCTCACCAGCTCTCCCGTGAAATCTGCTGAGAATACCGGCTCGGGTGTAAAAGTGAAGTATACCGATGCCAGTAAGAACGAGCAGGAGATCAATGCGGATTATTGCCTGGTAGCAGTAGGCAGAAGAGCTTACACAACCGGCCTGGGACTGGAAAATACCAAAGTGCAGGTGGAGAAAGGCGTGATTGTGGTGAACGATCAGTTGCAGACATCCGTGGAAAATATCTATGCCATCGGTGATGTAGTGAAAGGCCCGATGCTGGCACACAAGGCGGAAGATGAAGGAGTAGCCGTGGTGGATGGTATTGCCGGAAAGCCGCATAAGATCAACTACCTGCGCATTCCAGGCGTTGTGTACACCTGGCCTGAGGTTGCAGGTGTTGGTTATACGGAAGAACAACTGAAAGCGGAAGGCATCGAGTATCGCAAGGGTAAATTTCCATTCCTGGCCAGTGGTCGCGCCAGGGCCTCCGATGATACCGATGGTTTTGTAAAGGTATTGAGCGATCCCAAATACGGCGAAGTACTGGGTGTGCACATTATCGGCGCGAGAGCGGCCGACCTGATCGCACAAGCTGTACTGGCAATGGAGTTTGAGCTCACCGATAATGAACTCTGCAAGATTTCCTATGCACACCCTACTTTCTCGGAGGCATTGAAAGACGCTTACCTGATCTCTTCAGGAAGGGGTGCCATCAACATTTAAGCAATTGCGGTTTTTTCCGTAGTGCCCAGTCGCTCGCGTCCCCGCGAGTGACTTCTATTCCATCGCCTCCGGCGACACAGTGTTCGGCGGAGGCAAACCAATATAAGTAACTCGCAAGAGGCGAGCTACCGGCCACACGTTGATTATTTCTTAATTACTTCCTTTTTGAACTTCGCAAACTCTTTGAGAAACTCAGCATGCGAGATAGTATTCAGGTTGCTGAAAAATGAAACCTTCTCTTTTAATTCATAATAATGGGGGTTGATCCTGGATAGCGTATCCTGCCTGATCACGAAAGAATGGAATTCATTCACCGCTGCATAATTCTTGTAGGAGTCGATATACTGACGGGTTAGTTTTTTATCCTTTTTCAGCTCTGATCTGATATTGTATTCTTTTTCAACAGAGCAGGTATTACAGGTATAAACACTGGTATACCGATAGATTTTTCCTTCCCGAGCGAGTTGGCTTTTATCGCTTTTCCAGGATTGACTGGCTGCATTATAGTACAGTGTATCCGATTCCAGTTCGCGGGGAAATTTATCTATGAGAATGAAATCTGCGTAAGCAGTATCGCCATTCACCTCAAAAAATGTAGTGGAGAAACCATTACCTGAACGATAGTAGCCATTGTCCAGACGGCTTTTTGCTTCAAACTTCGTGGGTTTGAAATAGCAGCTGTTAAGCGTAAAACAGGCGCAGATAAAGTACAGGTAATATTTCATGGCTTGTTCAGTTTGGTGAAGAGCAGGCATGGAAAACCAGGCCCTGCTTTTACCAGATGTGTGGCAATGGAAAATTACATAAATACCCGGTACAATTTTAAATACATATTTCTTCCATGCCGAAGGGTCATTGAATGAGGCTTGTTAAGGCTTTACACCGATCAGGAACATGGTGGTCACCGGCCAGGGCTCCGGTTGCAATTGCCCGTTTTCCTCCCTGAAGAGTGCAACGCTTCCTTTCCAGCGGTTATCCACTATCCAGTCGTTGGTGAATGCTATGGAAGAAGGATGGATCCTGAATCCTGCGGCCTGCATTTCTTCTTTCCATTCATTGAAATCCCAGAAACAGAAAGTTTCATGCATTTCACTTTGCCAGTTATCCGTGTAATCCTTACGACTGAGAAACTCAGCGGCATCGCCTAAAGAGAGCCGGATGAACTTTTGCTGATCGTACATGGTTTCTGCATACATCAGTTTATATCCTTCCTGTTTCCTGAAGTCTTTGGCGAACCGGAGGAAGCGTGCGTAAGTAGATAATTGAGAGAGATAGTCAGCCAGTGATGTCTTGCTTTCAAAAAGCCGATGTGGGTCAGTATTGCTGCCATCAGTATCATTCAGCCAGAGAAAAACTTCCTGTTGTTTGTTGTAAGGCGCTACTACATCCCGGTTTATCCACACGCCGCCATGAACCAGTTCTTCAAAACGGTTCCGGATGAATTGCAACAGATCCTGACGACTGCCATAGGATTCTATCTCATGCGTGAGGCTGCTGGTATGAATGGTATTCATGGAGCTGGGATCGAAGGCCAGTCCGGTTACTGCATTCTTCTTGGAAAAGAATACAAAGGGGTTATTGAATTCGCCGTTGATCTTTCGCTGCTGGCAAAGTTCGTAGAGATAACGGCTCACTTCGATGCCGTAGAAATCTGACTCCCTGAAGCGCTCATCTTTACAGGCCAGCTTGATCCAGCTGCCAACGGCACAACCGATATCTCCGATACGGCCGGCCTGAATAAAGGGCGCCGTGTCTTTATATTTCATCTCGGCGATATCATCCATCTGACGAACATACACGTTGTAGTCGCGTGTTTCGGTGAGGTCGCCGTCATTACTGATCATCGCATCGCGGAAGAGCAGTTGCACTTTTTCGCTGATCCTGTATTTCTGCCACACTTTGAATGAGGCGGGGTGCATATGTTTTTTAACAAAAGAATCCTGTTGCCAGTCAGGACTGTACGCGATCTTTTCCACTACATCCCAGGGCATGGCCGTATGATGATGCCAGGTATCGATATTATCCAACTCGGCTGGCAGAATGGTGAAACCAAGTTTCTGATACATGGTGAGAACATTGGTGGAACAAACCACAATCGTATTTTCCGGAGTACAGTTGATCAGGCCGTCACTTTCGTGTTTGATACGTTTGATGGTATAGTCGGCAAAATTGGGCAGGTTGCCCACATCATCGATACCATATATGTAAGCTGGAATGCCCAGTTCAATACCGAAAGCCTCGATGGAGATAGCCCTTAGATAGAATGGGAGCGGGTTCCGGCGTGTATTGGAATGGTTGGAACTGGTGACCGGGAATATGATGGCATCGATCTTTTCATTACGGTTCACTGGTTGGCCGAAAGGATCCTGCAATCCCTGCAGGCCATTCTCAATGATATTTTTGAGATACTCAAACTGGAATATTGTCAGCAATTGATGACGCCCGGGGATCAACAGGTACATAGGAACAATTTGCAATAAAGATAGTGGATTCGGTATATTGCAGCTGATATGAGTTCACCGGCTTCAGATATCAAAGTGGCAGTAGACGCCATTGTTTTCGGGTACTCCAAGCAGGAAGGAGTATCTATTCTGCTGATCCAGCGGAAGTACCCTCCTTTCAAAAATGCCTGGGCGATCCCGGGTGGTTTCATCCTGCCTGATGAAACCCTCGAAGATGCCGTAAAGCGGGAGCTGCGAGAGGAAACAGGTATCGAAGTGAATTACCTGGAACAACTTTATACATTCGGCGCTCCCAAACGCGATCCGCGCCAACGTGTGATCTCCATTGCATACGTGGCCCTGGTGAAATCAAGCCAGTTTCAGCAGCTGAAAGCCAGTACCGATGCGGAGAATGCACAATGGTTCAATTTCCGCGAGCTGCCTCCCCTGGCCTTCGATCACCAGGCGATCCTGGAAGCCGCTATTGATCGCATCCGCACCAAGATCCGCTATCAACCCATCGGGTTTGAACTGCTCGACCGCAAGTTCCCTTTCGCCGATCTCGAAAAATTATACATCGCTCTCCTCGGCCGGGATATCGACCGCCGCAATTTCTCCAGGAAAATGCTGGCCCTCGGAATCCTGGATGAAACAAATGAGTATGCCAGGCCGGAAGGCAAAGGCAGGCCCAGTAAGATGTATCAGTTCAACAAGAAACGTTACCAGCAGTTACTGAAGGAAGGAATGCATTTTGAGATATAATCATGCAGTACCCATCATAAGCAGCGTGTGCCCAGTCGCCCGCGTCCCACGGCTGACTTCTATTCCGTCGCCTCCGGCGACACGGCGTTCACCAGAGGCGAACAAATATAAGTAACTCGCCAGAGGCGAGCTAATGGGACCACCCTGACTTTCCCGTGCCCACCCTGATAATCTTTATTTTGCGTGCTTTTAACGCAAAATAAATTTGCGCATTCCAGATTCCTGCATAAATTTGCGTATAAATAACGCAAAATGAAAACGACAGGCGTAATCATAGCAAGGTTTCAGACTCCCTATCTTCACGAAGGGCATATCTATCTTCTCAATGAGATAAAAGCCAAACACAATAAAGTGGTTGTAGTGCTGGGCGTGTCCCCTGTGAAAGGAAGCCGTCGTAATCCCTTTGATTTTTATACACGCGAAAAATTGCTCAAGCAGTTCGCTCCCGAACTGGTGGTGCTCCCGCTCAGTGATCATCCATCAGATGCGGTATGGAGCCAGCAGCTGGACAATCTCCTTAGTTCCACTTTTCCGATGGAAATGTTCAGATTGTATGGGAGCCGCGACAGCTTCATTCCTTATTATTCCGGTACGATGGAAGTGGAAGCTCTACCTGAAGTAGGCGAGCATTCCGCAACCAATATCAGGGATGAGAACGGAGATAAGGTACTCAGCTCTGAAGATTTTCGTCTCGGCATCAATTATGCATATCACAGCATGTATCCTAAAGTGTACGCTACCGTTGATATTGCCGTGATCAATGAAGAAAAGAATGAAGTATTGCTCGGTAAAAAGCACAGGGCCGCTGAATGGCGCTTTCCTGGCGGGTTCTCCGATCCTGAAGACCTGAACTTTGAAGCAGCTGCCAGAAGGGAACTTACTGAAGAATGCGGGGATCTGGAGGTGGAGGAAATGCAGTACATTGGTTCAGCCCGCATTAACGACTGGCGTTACAGGAAAGAAACCGATAAGATCATCAGCCTTTTCTTTAAAACGAAATTCTTATTCGGCAATGCCAAAGCATCGGACGACCTCGCTGAAGTAACCTGGTTCCCCATCAGCGAACTGGCAACCATGAAAGAGCAAAACAGGATCACACCTGAACACCATGTGCTGGTTGACCTGCTGATCAAAAACATAAACCGCTAAACTGGATATCATGAAAACGAAAGAAAACATTTTGCTTCTCGCAGATGCATATAAATATTCTCACCATAAACTGTATTATCCCGGTACTTCCACTATTTACTCTTACCTGGAGAGCAGGGGTGGACAGTTCAACGAAACTGTATTCTTCGGTCTTCAGTACTTTCTCAAACATTACCTGGAAGGTGTGGTGATCACCAAAGAAAAGATAGATGAAGCTGCTGAATTCCTGCCACAGGTATTCGGAAGGGATGATGTATTCGACAGATCAAAATTTGATTATATCCTTAACAAACATGGTGGTAAGCTGCCCATCCGGATCAAGGCTGTACCTGAGGGAACAGTAGTACCCGTGAACAATGTGCTGATGACCATCGAGAATACAGACCCTGAATGTTTCTGGCTGAGTAACTTCCTGGAAACACTGCTGATGCAGGTCTGGTATCCCAACACGGTGTCTACTTTATCCAGGGAGATCAGGAAAGTGGTAGCCTCCTATTTTAAAGACACAGCTTCTTCTTCTGTTCAGGATAGCGTGGACTTTGTACTGAATGATTTCGGATTCCGTGGAGCGAGTTCTGTAGAAAGTGCTGGTGTCGGTGGTGCGGCGCACCTGATCAACTTCAGGGGTAGCGATACCATCATCGGAAGCATGCTGGCAAAGAACTATTACAATGCACAACAGGTATATGGTCTGTCAGTTCCTGCTACAGAGCACTCTGTATGTACACTGCTGGGAGAAGAAGGAGAGCTGGAAGTGTTCAGGCATGTGCTCAAGACTTTCCCTACCGGTATCGTGGCCTGCGTATCCGACTCCTTCGATATTTTCAGAGCCTGCAGTGATTACTGGGGCGAAGAACTGAAGGAGCTGGTGTTAAGTCGTGATGGCGTGCTGGTGATCCGCCCCGACAGCGGTGATCCTATTTTCACCCTGCTGAAAGTATTCGCTATCCTTATGAATAAATTCGGCTACACCATCAACGACAAAGGATACAAAGTGCTGCCTCCCCAGGTGCGCGTACTACAGGGCGACGGTGTGAACATTGACACTATCCGTTTCATCTACGGCGCACTCAAAGTGAATGGCATCAGTGCTGAAAACCTGGTACTCGGTATGGGTGGTGCACTTTTACAGAAAGTGGACAGGGACACTCAGAAGTTTGCTTTCAAGTGTTCTTATGCCGAAATAAATGGACAGCCCACTGACGTGCAGAAACACCCCGTAGAACTGGATAGCCATGGTCAACTGGTGCAGTCCTTTAAAAAATCAAAAGCCGGAAAACTGAAACTGATCTGGAAGGATGATAGTTACCAGACAGTCCGCCAGGAAAATGAACCCGGTTTTGAAGACAAAATGATCACTGTTTTTGAGAACGGTGAGATTACAAACACCAGCCTGTTTGAAGATGTCCGCGAAAGAGCGAAGCTGAAATAAGACTGGTACAAATTGAGTATATGAAAACGAATAGAGTGGAGATAGCCCGCAATACCCTTGCGATCCTGGAAGCCGGCTACTACCACAATAATAAAAATGAAAAGGTGGATGTAAGCGAAGCAAAGCAGTTCACCATCGACCATACAAAATTATTTACGCCCGATGAATTGCAGGAGCTTTCGCTAAGGACTCCTGAAGCGCGCTTCACAACAGCATTTGAAGTAGAGAATGAAACCACGCTGGATGCTACCCGAAGGTTGATTGCAGCAGGAGAACCGGATCCGCTTTGCCTGAACTTCGCTTCCGCGAAGAACCCGGGGGGAGGCTTTCTTGGCGGAGCTGTAGCACAGGAAGAATGTATTGCACGGGCATCAGGCCTGTACCCCAGCCTTCTGAAAGCGCCGGAATATTATGCGTATCACAGGAATAAAACACTGTTGTACTCTGATCATATGATCTACTCGCCCAAAGTGCCTGTGTTTAAAGATGAAGAAGGAAATCTCCTGGATGAAATTGTCTGCACGAGTATTATTACATCACCTGCTGCCAATGCAGGAGCAATTGCCAGTAATGAAAAGGACAGTCTTGACAAGATCCTACCTGTGATGCAAAACAGGATCGAAAAACTGCTGGCGCTTTGCAGGCATTATAATCATGAGACCCTGGTACTTGGCGCTTGGGGATGCGGCGTGTTCAGAAATAAGCCGGAAGATATCGCCAGGTTTTTTCATGAAGCGCTCACCGGAAAATACAAAGGGCAGTTCAAAAGAGTTGTGTTTGCTGTGAAGACAAAAAACGAAAGAATCATTGAGCCATTCAGGAAATGGTTTGCATAATAAGTAAAAGCTTCAATCAGTAGTTATGACCATCGATCAGGTAAAGGGTGCATTGTATGGAGTTGCCATTGGAGACGCACTGGGTGTGCCGGTTGAATTCAATCAGCGGGCATATCTCGACCAGAATCCTGTAGTTGACTTTATAGGGTATAAATCTCATAACCAGCCTCCGGGTACATTCTCCGATGATGCCAGTCTTACATTCTGTTTAGCAGAATCATTATGTTATGGGTTTGATCTTATTGATATGGCCGACAGGTTTGTCAGGTGGCAATCTGCTGGATATTGGGCTGCATATGGTGAAGTGTTTGATATCGGTATGACAACATATGCTGCTATCAGCCGTCTGAAAAGGGGCGTTCAGCCTCAGTTAGCCGGTGATTTTGATGAAGACGCAAATGGAAATGGCAGCCTCATGCGAATCATGCCCCTGGTATTTTATACTAAAGACTTGCCATTGGGAATAAGATATGAAATAGTGAAGGATGTTTCCTCCATTACGCACGGTCATATCAGGTCGGTGATCTCCTGTTTTTATTACCTGGAATTGGCGTTGCATTTATTGAATGGAAAGAGCAAAGAGGAAGCTTACAAAATAACAGCCACAACGGTAAAGGAAGTGCTGGATCAGCAAAAGATCATTGAAAGAGAATTGAAAATATTTGATCCGCTTCTTGAGACCGATATATCATTACGTACAAGGGATAAAATTTCTTCCTCAGGTTATGTAATTGATTCCCTGATGGCATCTGTATGGTGCTTTATGACAACAAACAATTATCAGGAGGCTACCCTGAAATCGGTAAATCTTGGCCATGACACGGATACCACCGGAGCCATCACCGGAGGCCTGGCAGGTTTGTACTATGGCCTTCATGATATCCCTGAAAAATGGCGCAGGGAGTTGGCGAGAACAAAGGATATCGATGAACTGGGCCTCCGTTTGTTCAACATGAGGCAATAAAAACCAACAATGGAAAAGAATCTCAAACATATCAGCAAATTCATGAGCCTGGTGCTGCGGCACAGGCCTGAAGAGATCGGACTGCAACTGGATGAAAACGGCTGGGCCGACCTGCAGGAACTTATCATTAAACTCAATAGTAAAGGAGCGAACGTAGACGAAGCCACTATTCAACTTGTAGTGGATACCAACGAGAAAAAACGCTTCGCATTCAATGACGATAAAACAAAGATCCGCGCCAACCAGGGACACAGTATAAAAGTGGACCTTCAACTCAGCCCGGCTACTCCTCCGGATGTTCTTTATCATGGTACTGCCTTGCATGTGATTGCATCCATCATGAAGAACGGACTGCTGAAACAGAACAGGCATCATGTACATCTTACTGCCAGCAAAGAAACTGCAGTATCAGTGGGGGCCCGTCATGGCAAGCCGGTAGTGCTGGAGATCGATGCGGCCAGGATGGTGGCGGAAGGGTTTGAATTTTATATTACCGACAATGATGTTTGGCTGGTGGAGATAGTGCTGCCAGAATACATCATCTCAGGATAGGGCCTCCGGCCTCACCGCCAGCAGCCTGTCTGAAAATTCTTTATTCAGATTTCTTGAAACCGGCAGTCGTTCTTCACTGCCGGTTATTTTTATTTTATAACCCTGAGCATTGCCTTCAACCGATTCTATCTTGTCGAGATTGATGATATAGGTGCGATGGCATCGGAAGAACATGGTATGATCCTGCAACGCCTCTTCCACTTTTTTCATGGTGCTGCGGATGATGGTATAGTTCAGCCTTCCGTTCTTCTCGAAGAATACTTTCACATAATTGCTGGCAGATTCCAGGTAAACAAGATGATTGTCTTCTACCGAAAGCTTCTCATTGCTGTTGTCTCCTGCAAAGGTGATCAGTTGTGGCGCAGGGGTGGAGGCGGTTTCTGTGATTTCCACTTTTTTCTTGTCTTCCAGTTTTTCCTGAAGCAGTGCAGCTTCCTTCCGGAACTGGCGCAGCCAGATATTCTGCCTGTATAATGTGAAAATGGCAATTGGTAACAGGCCTACCAGGCAGGTGATGAATTGAGCCCGCCAGAAATTGGTCCAGTTGAATTGTGCTCCGAACAGCACCCGGAATAGTAAGGAGTTGGCTACACCGATGCAGAACAAAACCACCAGCACATTGAATATCTGCTTCCCGGTCGTCCAGTTACTTTCTTTGAAGTAATCAGGAAAAAATATCGGTAAGAGCGAATCCAGTAAAAATATACAAACAAACGTAACGAGTCCGAATACGGCACAGTTGAACCAGATAACCTGTTCAGGTAAAACATTCATATTGAATGGACGGAACACCAGCAGGAAGAGGAAGACGAATATGCCGAAATCCCTGGAGATCCGGATACTGCACCCCAGCGAGGTATCATGGGGAAACGGCTGTTTGAGGAAGTTCATGATCTCTGATTGCTTTGCCATAGGTTGCCAGCTGCTGCCCTTTGATAACAGCGGCTGGCAACAAAGATTATTATTTTTTCAATTGGGCCAGCAGTTTTTGCGCTTCCGTATTACCCCAGTTGGGAGCGATGCTGGTGGCGGGTTTAAATTCCCTGAAACGGTTGATCGCTTCTTCCAGTATGGGCAAAGCTGCTTCCGGTCCGCCACCCAGCATGGCCGGGGTATACAGTTTGGTTCTGGCTTCCACATAGTAAGGCCTTGGATTGGCGGCGTCCTGCTGTTTGGCTTTGGCCAGCCATTCTGCTGATGAAGCACTCAGTTCCCTCCAGCGGTTTGCAGGATCAACCAGTATACGGGTATTGGTGATCATCGCACGAAGGGTGCTGATCTCAGAATTGGAGGGATTAAGTTTATCAGCCTTGTCAAGAAAGGCATCAGCCTTGTCGGCCAGTACATCCACCTGGCTCTTATCCTTTACCTGGAAGGCCAGCACTGCATAGCAAAACCCGGCATAATACTGAGGCTCCCACTGTGAAGCTGCTGCATTGGCAATGCGCTCAAAAGCATTTCCCAGCTGCTGGTAGCTTTGAAAATCTTTAGCCGTGTCCATCATGCTGAGATGTGTTTCCATTATTTTGATGAATGCCGGATCAGGTGTTTGCTGAGCTTGCCCGTTAATGTAAGTGATGATGAAGATAACAGCAAAAAAAATGCGTTTCATGTTATGTGTTTTAAAGTAATGAATGAATCAGTTGTCGATGATCTCCCTTCTTCTGTCATTCCCGATAGTCAGGTAGGCACCTATGAATACGAAGCGCTTTGCCATGGGAGTGATGGCTTCTCCGCGATAGAGCCCCGCATTGTTGGGCTTTGAAGCATAATGATAGCCGAACACCTGGTTGTTGCCGATCACGTTGTTTAGGTTGAAGATGAATACGGTATTGGCTTTCCCGATCTCACAGAGATAGTTTACCTGGAATCCCAGGTTGTGGTAATCGATGGTCCTGTCTGACAAAAAATCCTTAACAGGTTTGTTGGGATTATAATAGGGCCTGCCTGATGCATAGGAATAGGTGACGGAAATATTGGTAGCTATCGGAGTGATGAACTGTTTCATCACAAGGTTGAATGTGTGTTTCGCCGCAAATGTAGGTGTGGCCTCCAGCGGATAGTCCTGAAATTGTCTTTTGGTATCGAGGAAGGAATAAGAGATCCAGTAGTCGAAGCCCGGGAATAATTTTTTGTCCCTCCAGAAAAGCTCCAATCCTTTCGCATAACCATTGCCGGTATTACTGAGTATGGATGGCTGATTGAAAGGGAAACGGATGAGCTGCTCATATTTCTTATAGAACAACTCTGCACGGATGGTCCTGTTATTGGCGATCCGCTCATAATTGAAAATATAATGGGTGGCTTTGCTGAATTGCAGATCCGTTTTCCGGAAAAGATAACTGGTCTCTGGTTTCTGGAAATATTTTCCATACGCCAGGCTCACCTGTCCTGCTTTACGGAGTTTCCAGGCAAAGGACAACCTTGGTGAAAGAGAACCCCTTTGCAGCAGGCTGCTGTATTCATACCGGATACCGGGTTTTGCAAGCAGGGAAGGAGTAATGTAGATATCGCTTTCTGAAAAGATGGAAATGAAATTGTCGGTCCTGTTGATGAAAGGGATGCTGTCCCTTGCTTCGATCTTATCCACAATGCGCAGGAATTCAAAACCATTATGCCATTTACTCAGGCTGCCGAACAGCCTGGTAAAAACGGAACGGGCCTGCATAGTGTTATTGGAAATACGCGGGCGAAAATTAAATATCGTGTCGGAGCTGGTGGATGTGCTCAAATCGATACGGTCCTTGTTATAGCTGAAACCTGCTCCGTAATTGAGTTTCCAGTTGTCGTTCAGGTTTCCGGAATAAGTGAGGATGGTGAATATATTCTGTCCTTTCAGGTTGAATTGATCATTGGCTTTTTCTGCTTCTATGGAGGGGCGGTCGAAGCCGATCAGGTTTTGTGTGGCATAGCCATAATATTTGAACATGCCTTTCCGGGATTTCAGCCTGCCATACATTTCCCCATTGATGATCTCGGGTGGTTTACTGTAATGCGGCTTTTGAGGTACCACAGCATAGTAAGGCTGCATATTGTTGTAGTTGATGGAAAAGCCCGCGCTCGCTTTTTTCTCCTTCAGCAATTGTTGCCGGGTGAGGCTGAGCTGCGCAGAAGAAATGATCATATTGGTTTCGGAGCGGGTAGGCAGGTCATGGGTTTCGAGGGTTAGGGCAGAGCTCATGGCTTGTCCGAACTGCGCGGAATAACCGCCGCTGCTGAAATGTGTGCCTTTGAAAATAAGCGGAGAGAAGCGGCCTCGTTGCGCGATATCCGGTACGCTGCTGTAAAAAGGATTGGTCACCATCATGCCGTCTATGAATACTTTCGTCTCTGCCCCTGTACCTCCGCGTACGAACAGTCCTTCGGATTCTCCTATCTGCTGTGCACCGGGCAGGGTGCGCAGCGCCGCTACAATATCCGCCTGCTGACCCGCAGTAGTAACAATATCCAATGGTTTGAGCACAGTATTCCTTCGTTGGTTGCTGGCCTCAAAGCTGCCCGCAGAAACGGTAACCGCCTGCATTTCGTTCACCTCCTCCTTCAGCAGGAACTCTATGGAAAGCTGACTGCCTGTCAGGTGGATTTCTTTCTCCAACTTTTTATAACCGATCAGGCTGACTGAAAGATTGAAATGGCCGGTATCCGGACAGGAAAAAGAGAAACTTCCATCTTTAGAAGAAGTGCTTCCGTACCAGGTCCCTTCCAGGGTAATGCTGGCGCCTTCCAGTGGTTTTTTCCCGTTGGTGCGGACCAGACCTGAAATAATGGTCTGGGCATTTAGGCCGAGGGCGAAGAGGAGCAGAAAAACAAGGCAGGTAGCTTTGGAACGCATCGTTTCTTTTTTCACAAAGCTATCCCAGGAAGGAGGGGGCTTCCAAATGAAGGGGCCGTTCTGCCTGCATTCCGGGATGAAATGCGGGGTCAGGGATGGAATGCAAAGTCCTGGGACGAACGGCTGGCCGCGGTTGGGGAAATGCCTGTTGCATTTCTCTTTTACCTGTATTATCTTGACTACAGAAAAACCAACAACATGCAAAAGCCCCGGTTTTATCGTTTCATGCTGCTTTGCTGTTTCCTTCTGACCTTAACTTTCTCCCATGCACAGGACCCAGCCCCGGATACGGTAAAGACCGGCATTTATATCACCAGCATCCATAATATCGATTTCAAGGACAAGGAATTTGCCGTCAATTTCTGGCTATGGCTCAAGTACAAACGAAAGGAATTCGATTTCTATAACAACCTGGAAGTGCCTGCCGCTAAGTCAGTCAATAAATCCTACGTTACGATCGACAGTTCCGACGGGAAGATTTATATGCTCATGAAACTGGAATGCGTAATGAAAGACTCCTGGAAGATCACCAATTTCCCTTTCGATCAGCAGAAACTCCGGATCAATATCGAGAACTCACAATACGATTCCCGCTCGCTTGTGTTTCAGCCAGACACGGTGGGCAACCATTACGATCCCCGCTTTGCACTCAGCGGATGGAAGATCGACAGCTGTGTGATCAGCAGCGGCATCAAAGCCTATGAAACGGCCTTTGGTGATGAGAGCTTTGAAAAGCCACATACAGAATACAGCACTTTCAAGACCCGCCTCAGCATTCATCGCGATGCCATGGGCCTCTTCTGGAAACTGTTCCTGGGTATGTACATCGCCTGCATGATCGCTTTTGTATGTTTCTTTATCCACTCGGATGGTATCGATTCCCGCTTTGGACTAAGCGTAGGTGCGCTCTTTGCCGTGATCGGAAATAAATATATCATCGATTCCTCCCTCCCGGAATCTGCCTCCTTCACCCTGGTGGACTCCCTGCACGGGCTGACACTCTGCTTCATTCTCTGTACCATTACTGCAACAGCGTGGTCGCTTAAACTGATCAAGAGCGGGCAGGCGCTGAAAGCGGCTACACTTGACAGGGTGATGGCAGCCATACTGCTCAGCCTTTATATCATCCTTAATATTTATTTTATCAGCACAGCCAGCACCGGTTAAGCAAGCGACAGGAAAAAATTGTATTTTGCCCGCAGACTTATGAATAATAAGTTTTCAGCCGGGTAAACACCTGATTGTCCCCCTCACAACAGACCCAAAATAGCTGATCAATAAAATATATAACCTCTGCCATTACTGTTTTTCAGTAACAAATTATCGTATAAGAATGAGTTATATCAAGCCTTGCCCGGGTTGCGGAAAGCCCATCGGTTTTCTCACAGCTAAGCCTGCTTACCGTAGCTGTGATTGCGGAAAAGTGATCAGGCAGGATGAATACGGACAACTGACCCAAACCAAAGAGTCGGCAGTTGATCTGTTTGCTGAGATCATACAACCCGGTACCACCGGCGTTTTCAACGAAAGGGGATTTGTGGTAAAGGGCAGGCTGCGACTGCGTTTTGATCAAACAGTATTGAATTACTGGGATGTCAGTTTCGGTAAAGACAATGATTGCTGGCTGATGGAAGCTTATGGCATGTATGGCATCCTCAAAAGAAATGATGATACAAAAATCCCTTTCGATGGAGCACTGGTCAATCTTACTGTTGGAGCTGTGGCGGCAAATGGGGAAAAAGAGTGGATCCTTGAATCGAAGGATAAGATCTTCGAAATATCATTTGAAGGGGAAGTTAAATCTAACGGATACCGCAAGCATGCAAATATTTATGGAATGGCATCTGCCAAAGGAGATAAACTGCTTGTGATGGAATGGCAGAACAATCAATATGAAGTGTATGAAGTTCTTTTCACTTCTTTTGCTGAATTACAACTGCAACAACTGAGACAGCCTGTATATTCCCCAGAAAAATTTCAATGCACAGAGTGCAAAGCGCTCATCACCGTACAACACTTTCCTTATGCTGGTTCCGTGGCATGTACCAACTGCAGCCAGGTGTATGTTTACAAATACCCTCATGGTTTTGCTAAAGAAAAAAAATTGAAACGGGCAATGCACCCGGCTATTCCTTTAGGAGCCGAAGGTGAATTGAAAGGGAGCTGTTATAAGGTATTGGGTTACGCTGAGAAAACCGGAAAAGGAAATACAGATTTGCGCTGGCAGGAGTATGGTTTGTATAATTCGCAGGAAGGTTTTGCTTTTCTACGGGAAGATGACGGGCACTGGAGCTATCTGCGGAAACATCTGGAGACTCCCGTTCTGCTGGACCGGGCGCAAGAGAATTGTACATTCAAAAAAGAAACTTTCCTTTTATTCAGAAGATACCGCGCCAGCGTAACTGCAGCAGCAGGGGAATTTCCCGGTAATTTTTTTGATGATTCACAGGCCACTGTCCGGGAATATATTTCCCCGCCCGAAATGTGGATTCGGGATGAGAATTTCAATGAAGGCATCTCCTGGTATCATGCACAACACCTGAGCCAGGCGGAAATACAAAACTCCTTCGGGCTGGATACCAGGTCTTCCCAAGCTGGAGTAGGTGCCTTGCAACCAACAGGTTACCTGAACAGGTACAAAGTAATCATAGCAACTGCTGTTTGTGTTACCTTGCTGATCCTTCTGCATAACCTGATCGGAGGCAACAAAGAAGAAAAACTATTGCTGGAAAAAAAATATGCGCTTGCTGACTCCCTGGGCCAAACTTTTAATATGGGGCCATTCGAGCTTACAAAATTCAGCAGTAATATGGAACTGGATTTCTATGCACAAGTACAGAACAGCTGGTTTAAATTGAATGCAACCCTGGTAAATATGGAAACCGGCAAAGAAATCTCCCTTGAAAAAGGAGTGGAATATTATGAAGGAAAAGAAGGGGCTGAACGATGGTCCGAAGGCTCAAGGCGGGATCAGATATATTTCACAGCTATACCCCCAGGTACGTACATGCTGAATATAAAGACCACCCGGCCGGCAACTGCTGCCTTGAATGATTTTGAACTGAAAGTGATGTATGATATTCCCAATGGCGTGAATATCTGGTGGGCAGTAACCTTATTCCTGTTATATCCTGTTTTCCGCCTGCTCAAAGATTTCTTCCTGGAAACCAGAAGATGGAACAACAATCCTTTGTCTCAACATTAAAAAGAAACCATGTCCATTAATATTTTCAATAATAACTCCCCCTATTTTCAGTACAGATGGTTTATCATCATGTTCCTGGTGGTAGCATCGGTGATGGTATTTCATGATTTGACCGGAAGAAGAATGTTTGCCTTCTCAGAGCAGCAGCATTGGAGCGCAAAAGGCCCGGAGCATCATAAATGACCGGGAAAGAACACGGAACAATTCCGCAGACCACGCACTATATTTTGTACGGATTTATCTGAAAGATCCCGCACTGCGATTTCAAAAGGAACAGTGAATTGAAAAGCGCGTAAATTACAGCCAGACCATTATATTGATCATTCCCAAATTGTAACCATTGAGCCTTGACCTGACTGAAGAACAAATACTGAAGCTTGCGCCTGATGCAGGTTCCATAAAATCGGGTAAGGAACTTTCCAACCCGGCAAAATGGGTGAGCAAGGGCGCGAACAGAAGAGCCCTCTGGGGCGAATGCCAGGGTAGTGGCAGCAAGCCTTACCAGACACAGATCGATACAGCCAATATTGCATTCAAATGCAGTTGCCCCAGCAGGAAATTCCCCTGCAAACACGGGCTTGGCCTCCTCCTTCTTTACTCAAAACAACCCTCCAGTTTTACCACCACCGAAGAGCCGGAATGGGTAAGCTCCTGGTTGGCTAAAAGAGAAGAAAAACAGGATAAACAAACAGAGAAAAAAGATAAACCTGTTGACGAAGCAGCACAAGCCAAACGTCTTCAGGCCCGCGAACAGAAAGTTGCCGATGGTATCAGCGATCTTCGGTTATGGATCAGCGATATCATCCGGAATGGCATCATCAGTATGCCCGAAAAAGGAAGCGCCTGGTTTGAACAGATGGCCAAACGAATGGTGGATGCACAGGCCCCAGGCCTCGCCACCTGGCTGCGCAACCTCAGCGATACCCCCTTCTATGCCGAAGGATGGCAATCAGGTTTCATGGATCAGCTACTGCAACTTTATTTACTTATCGAAGGGTATACCAATAGTGAAACACAGGACTCCGCCCTGTTGCAGGACCTGCGCTCCGGTATCGGCTTCGCCCAGAAACAGGAAGAGCTGAAAGATCAGCCAGGCATTACAGACGACTGGCTGGTGCTGGCCAAACAGGTAACCGAACGCGATAATATAACCACGGAAAGATGCTGGCTATACGGCACCAATACCAATCAATATGCACTGGTACTCCAGTTCACGGCACGTGGTCAACTGAATCAGCTGATCCTTACACCGGGACTGTTCATCAATGCGGAACTGGTGTTCTTTCCATCTGTGCTTCCGTTGCGCGCACTGATCAAACAACAGTACAAGGCCGGCACATATAAATCCTACACAGGACTGAATAACTGGGAAGAGGTTACGGCCGCCGAAACAGCCGCCTTTGCCAGCATTCCATTCCGCTCAGAAAGGCCTTATATAGTTCGCCAGCTAAGCCCCGTGCAATACAAAGAACAATGGTGGCTGCAAGACAGTAATGGCGCAGTAATGCAGATGAAGGAATCGCAGCGATATATCTGGAAATTATTATCCGTGAGTGGCGGCGAACCGCTCGATGCTGCCCTCATAGGGAAAGAAGACCGCTACGAAGTAGTAGGTGTCTGGAGTAATGGAGAATACATCATCCTATAAATTATGACATGGAGCATTGGAATCAGATAGTAACGGCTGCTATGATGGGCACAGATAAAAGTCTGGTGAACGCTTCGGCCCTTCCTGCTGAGTTGTCGGAAGCCGCAGCTCTGATCACCGCCAACACTAATATCGGAAAGGAGGAACAGTTCCTGCAACTGGGCGCGCTGCTCATGAACTTTCGCCAGTGCGGTGTTACGGCCCTGCCTGATCCCGGAGTGAATGTGAGCAAAGCAGCAGCAGAGTTGCTTCCCTACTGCAGCAATAATGCCATGCAGCGTTTACAGGATGTGGTGGCTGAAGATATGGATAGCCTCACCTTGCTATGGCTGCAGCTTTGCACGCAGAAGAAGCAACTGATACAACCTGCCTATGTTCCCACCATGCTGGAACAGGCCACTTACAACAAAAAATGGCAACCCATGGTAACCGCCTGCTGCGGAAAAAGAGGCGAATGGCTCAGCCAGTTCAACAACGCCTGGAACTTCTCTGCTAATCAAACAGCAGATGATGCCTGGCAGACCGGCTCTCCCGAACAGCGTAAACAGGTATTACGTGATCAGCGCGCTGTAAATCCATCCGAAGCGATTGCCATGTTGCAGGCGGTGTGGCCACAGGAAGATGCCAATACCAAACAGGGCTTTCTAGAACTGCTGTATGATAATATCAGCGGGCGGGATCTGGCTTTCCTGGAACCCTTGCTCGCAGAAAAGAGCAAAAAGGTAAAAGCTGAAGCAGTGCAGTTGCTCCTGCTCATTCCAACATCAGGCCTGATCAGGAAATACGAAGATACCCTGAAGAAACTGGTAACAGTTCAGAAAGAAAAAACCTTGCTGGGCATGAGCAGCAAACTCAAACTGCATTTCGCACCAGCAGAATCGATCAAAAAAGAACAGGCAGCGCTTGGCCTGGAGCCTAAAAGCACAGAACACGGCTATTCCGATGAAGAGTTCATTTATTATCAACTCCTGCGATCCGTGCAGCCAGCCTTCTGGGAAAGATACCTTGAGCTGCCCGGCGATAAAATAGTAGAGCTTTTTCAATCCGATGCATTGGGAAAGAAACTGATCCCTGCGCTGGTACTGGCAGCGGTTGCCAATAAAGACAAACGCTGGGGCGAGATCCTCTTCAGCAAGAGCGATGTACTCTACACGGATGTGCTTCCATTGCTGCCAAAAGAAAAGCGCGAAGCCAGCATGCTCCGTTTCTTCGACAGCGCTGCACAGGATATCATGAAAGCAGCTTTTGAAAGTGATTCCCCCTGGAGCCTTCCCCTCGCTTCAAAAGTAATGATACATATCGCCAATAATCCTTACCAGTATCCAAAAAATATGATGCAGAAGCATATCCGCCTCATCCCGGATGAAGTGGCGGGTTATCTCGATAGCATCAAAGTGCAGGAGGAATATAAAATGAACCTCTGGCGAAGTACAGCTGCCTATCTCAAACAATTACTGAATACCAGGAAAGAAATCATAAACGCATTCAACGTATAAAACAATCCATATGTCAACCATTTTACGTCAGCATGCAGAAACCTTATTCGCACAGGAGCTTGACGAGCTGAAGAAGCAGGACAGCGATCAGAAGCCTGTCAACTGGGTGATGTCGCCGCGCGCTGTTGTCACTTACCTTGTTGGTGGCAAACTGAAGAACGGATTTGAAGTATCTCCGAAATACATCGGCAACAGGCGGCTGATGGAGATTGCAGTGGCTACGCTCACTACAGACCGCGCACTGCTGCTCTATGGATTGCCCGGCACAGCCAAGAGCTGGGTGAGCGAGCACCTGGCCGCAGCCATCAGTGGTAACTCCACCCTGATCGTTCAGGGTACTGCCGGTACCGGTGAAGATGCTATCCGCTATGGATGGAACTATGCCCGCCTCCTCTCTGAAGGACCTACAGAAAAAGCATTGGTGGAAACACCCATTATGCGTGCCATGAAAGATGGAAAGATCGCACGCATAGAAGAGCTGACGCGTATCGGTTCCGATGTACAGGATGCGCTGATCACCATCCTCTCAGAAAAATCATTACCCGTGCCTGAGCTCAATACCGAAGTGCAGGCTGTGCGCGGTTTCAATATCATTGCCACTGCCAATAACAGGGATAAAGGCGTGAACGAATTGAGCAGCGCCCTCAAACGCCGTTTCAATACAGTGATCCTGCCTGTGCCTGATTCCATGGATGAAGAAATAGATATCGTGAAAAGAAGGGTGGAAAGTTTCGAGAAAGTGATGCAGCTTCCTGCGGAACCTCCGGCACTGGCAGAGATCCGCCGCGTAGTTACCATCTTCCGCGAGCTCCGGAATGGTGTAACGCTCGATGGAAAAACAAAAGTGAAAATGCCTACCGGCACCCTTAGCACAGCAGAAGCAATCTCAGTAATGAACAACGGACTGAGCATGGCCGCCTACTTTGGCGATGGTACACTCAATGCCCATGACCTGGCTGCCGGTATCATCGGTGCAGTAGTGAAAGATCCCGTGCAGGATAAGATTGTATGGCAGGAATACCTGGAGACGGTCCTCAAAACAAGAGACGACTGGCGTGATATTTACCGCGCCTGCCGCGACCTGGGAGTGTAAATGATTTGGATCACATCAAGTAATTGCAATGGCCATTCAAATTCTTGGAATAAGACATCATGGTCCGGGCTCTGCAAGGAACGTCAAAGAATTTCTTGAAAGAACGAAGCCGGACATCGTGCTGGTGGAAGGCCCTCCTGAAGCCGATGGTATTTTGAAATGGGTGTCGGATAAAGAACTGACGCCCCCCGTGGCCATTCTCTGCTTTCAACCGGAAAACCCGCAGCAGGCGGTATTCTATCCCTTTGCAGAATTCTCTCCTGAATGGCAGGCTATCCTCTATGCCCGGAAGAACAATATCCACGTGCGTTTCATGGACCTGCCCATTGCACACAAGTTTGCTTTGGATGCAGAGAATGATAAACACGAAGCACCTGCCGGACCATTGGATAATACAGATCAGTTGCAATCCGACCAGGATGAAGGAAGGCAAACCCTGACAATAACCCAGGAGCCGGAAAAGGAAGACCCTCCGCAAAAACTTCGCACCGATCCCATCCATGAACTGGCCCTGGCTGCCGGTTATGATGATGGAGAGAAATGGTGGGAACATATGGTGGAATACCGGAAAGACAGCCACGAAATTTTTGAAGCAGTTGAAGAAATGATGGGAGCGCTTCGCGAAGCGTATCCCAATGAAGATGACAAAAGAGAGCAACTGCGCGAAGCATATATGCGAAAAGTGATCCGGCAGGCGGAAAAAGAAATGTTCCGGAATATTGCCGTGATCTGCGGCGCCTGGCACGCCCCGGCATTGAAAGACATGCCGAAACAAAAAGAAGACAACGAGCTGCTGAAAGGATTACCCAAAGTAAAAGTGGAATGCACCTGGATCCCCTGGACTTACAACCGCCTGAGCCTTGCATCCGGATACGGTGCAGGCATCTGGAGTCCCGGCTGGTACCACCATCTCTGGAAACATCCCAAAGATGACGGCACCCGCTGGATGGCACTGGTGGCAAAACTTTTCAGGGAACAGCAGATAGATACGTCCGTTGCCCATATAATGGAGGCGGTCAGGCTTTCACAGTCTCTCGCTGCTCTCCGCAATCTTTCCAAAGCAGGACTGGAAGAACTGAACGAAGCCACGCTCAGTGTGCTCTGCATGGGTGAGAACATCCTGCTGTCGCTGGTGAATGATAAGCTGATCATCTCCGATCGTATCGGGAATGTGCCGGTAGAAATTCCCAAGCCCCCCCTTCAACTGGATATTGAAAAACTGCAGAAAAAACTCAGGCTGCCCCCAACAGCTGAACAGAAAGAATACAATCTCGATCTTCGTAAGGAAACAGACCTGGAGCGAAGTATCTTTCTTCACCGGCTCCGCCTGCTGCAACTGAAATGGGGGCATCAGTCGAATGTTTCCGGAAAGGGAACATTCAAGGAACAATGGACACTTCAATGGGATCCCGCTTTCAGCATCGATATCATTGAAAAAGGAAGCTGGGGCAATACGGTGGAAGAAGCTGGCAGCAGGTTTGTAATGCACCAGGCATATTCATCGGATGAGCTGCGGGTGGTTTGTGCATTGCTTGAACAATCGATCCCTGCTGCATTACCCACCGCGGTGGAAGCACTCATCAATATGATCAACAACCTGGCGGCTACCAGCGATGATGTGGTGCAACTGATGGAAGTGATCCCTGCCCTGGTAAATGTAAGCCGCTACGGAAACGTGCGCAATACTGATGCCGGCATGGTGCTGGGCATTGTAGACAGTATGATCACGCGCATATGCGTGAGCCTGCCCAATGCCTGCGTATCCGTAGATGATGATGCGGCTGAACACCTGCTTGAGCTCTTCCGGAAAATGACGGAAGCGGTGAACCTGCTGCAGAAACCAACACTCACACTGCAATGGCAGCAAACATTACAGGTGATAGCAGGCAGCGGTTCCACTTCTCCTGTGATTGCAGGCTACGCCACCCGTTTGCTGAGCGACTATAAAAAATGGGAAAGCGATGAGCTGCTGAAGAAATTCTATCAGGCCATGTCAACAGCCGCAGCGCCAGCCACAGCTGCCGCCTGGCTCGAGGGCTTTCTCAAAGGAAGCGGCACCATTCTCCTGCTGGATAATGAGCTCTGGATGGTGGTCAACGGCTGGCTGGAACAATTACCCGAAGAAACCTTCATGCAGGTATTGCCTTTGCTCAGAAGGACCTTCGCGCATTTCTCCCAACCCGAAAGAAGGAAGCTGGGCGAAAAGGCAAAACATGGCAGCACAGGAATAACCGCTAAACAGGTATCAACAGATATCGATACCGTACGGGCACTGAAAGGCATTCCCGTGGTAATGAAACTTTTCAATTATCCCATTCAAATCCAGGACTGATATGAATGAAACCAACCTGCGTAAATGGAGACTGATCCTTGGTGGTGATCAGCATGATGGCACCGGCACAAGCCTGGGCCCACAGGATCTTAAAATAGACAAAACACTGGAAGCGCTGTACGACAGTGACCGGCGCGGCGGCCTTGGAGGCTCATCTCCTAACGTAAGCCGATGGCTGGGAGATATCCGCAGCTTCTTCCCCAATACCGTTGTGCAGGTGATGCAGAAAGATGCGCTCAAGCGCCTCGATCTTACACAGATGCTCACCGAAAAAGAAATGCTGGAGAATGTAGAGGCAGACGTGCACCTGGTTGCCACGTTGATGACGCTCAGCCGCGTGATCCCGGAAAAAACTAAAGACACTGCCCGGGCTGTTGTGCGCAAAGTGGTGGACGAGCTGATGAAGAAATTACAGCAGCCTATGCAACAAGCCATAACGGGAAGTCTTAACCGGTCGATCCGGAACAGGAGACCAAGACATAATGAGATCAACTGGGCCGCAACCATTCAGAAGAACCTGAAACATTATCAACCGGAATACAAGACCATCATTCCTGAGACCCGCATCGGGTATGGAAGAAAAAGTACATCGCTGAAAGACGTGGTGCTCTGCCTGGATCAGTCGGGCTCCATGGGCACATCCGTTGTGTACTCTGGTATTTTTGGTGCAGTAATGGCCAGCATCCCCGCCATCAAAACAAAGATGGTGGTGTTCGATACTGCCGTGGCTGATCTTACAGAAGAGCTGAAGGACCCGGTAGAACTGCTTTTTGGCGTGCAGTTGGGCGGAGGCACGGATATCAGCCTGGCACTCACCTATTGCCAGCAGATCATTACAAGGCCATCGGATACTGTACTGGTATTGATCACGGATCTTTATGAAGGCGGCGATCCCGCCGGCATGCGCAAGCGCGCCACAGAATTGGTTGGCGCAGGTGTGCAGGTAATTGTTTTGCTGGCACTCAATGATGATGGTGCACCCGGTTACGATCACCAGGAGGCAAAATTCTTTTCCAACCTGGGCGTGCCTGTATTTGCCTGCACACCGGATAAATTCCCGGATATGATGGCGGCCGCCCTCACCAAACAGGACCTGAACATCTGGGCCGCAAAAGAAGACCTGGTGCTGAAAAAATAAGCTGGTCGCATTTTACCTGCTTTTTGTCGGAATTGTACAAGCGATGATAACGGCAGAGGAACTAAGTTTGCAGCATCAAATCAAAACACACTATCATGGTACAACAGATATTTGTAAACCTTCCGGTGAAGGACCTGAATAAAACAAAGGAGTTTTTTGCTCACCTGGGATTCACATTCAATGAGCAGTTCACCAATGAAGCTGCAGCCTGCATGATCATTGGCGAGAATATTTATGCGATGCTACTGGTGGAACCTTTCTTCCAGAGTTTCCATAACAAGGCAGTGGGTGACCCAACCAAAACTGCACAGGTGATCAACGCGCTGGCTGTAGGCAGCAGGGCTGAAGTGGATGCGTTGGTAGACAAAGCCCTGGAAGCAGGTGGCTCCTTCACCAAAGAGCCCGCAGATCATGGCTGGATGTATGGTCGCAGTTTTGCGGATATCAACGGACATCAGTGGGAAGTATTGTACATGGATGAGTCGGCCATTCCGGAAGATGTTGCGGCAGACAGTCAGAATAATTAAAAAGCAGGCCATATAAAACAAACCGGGATCATCACAACGATGATCCCGGTTTGTTTAGAAACTAAAGCTGAATATTTTACTTGCAATTCAGTTCTCGGACAAGGTCAGTCTGTTGTACTTGTTCCGGTACTGAACCGGTGATAAGCCGGTGATCCTTTTAAAAGTTGACCTGAATGCTTTGGAGTCTGTATAGCCCACTTTGTACATTACTTCATTTACATTGTCGCGGCTCGATTCCAGGTTTTGTTTGGCAGCTTCCACCCGCACGCGCTGGATATATTCCACTACCGTATTGGCAGTAGCTTTCTTGAAGCGGCGTTCCAGGTTGCGGCGGCTCAGCGCCAGCATGCTTGCCAACTGATCCACCGAGATCTTGTCCTGAACGTTCTTCTCGATAAATTCCTGGGCGCGATGGATGGTGTCATCTTCATGCGTTTTCTGTCCCTTGAACATCATGAAAGGGCTCTGGCTCTTGCGGTCGATATCTATCTGGAAAGTTTTGGCGCATACCACGGCAATTTCACGCCCTGCATATTTTTCGATCAGGTAGATCAGCAGGTTGAGGTAGGAGAATGCGCCACCGCTGGAGTAGATCCCGCTTTCATCAGTGAGGATCCTGTCTTCCACCAGTTCTACTTCAGGGAAGGCTTTACGGAATGCATCTGCCGCCAGCCAGTGCGTGCTTACCTTTCTGCCATTGACGAGGCCGGTTGAGGCCAGCAGGAATGCGCCGATGCAAAGGCTGGCCACTTCAGAACCCTGACTATGTTGCCTGATGATCCAGGGGATGAAGTCGGCATTCTGTTCTATGGCTTTGCCCACATCACCCTGAAGGGCTGGAATGATGATCAGGTCTGTTTTGGAAATATCTTTCAGTAAGGCATCTGCCTTGATGGTGTAAAGCCCATCATACACAGGAACATCTTTTGTAAGCGCCACCAGTTCAACTTTGAACATGGGAGGTCTGCCAAGCTGACCCATCACCATGGTGTTCACTTCTGAAAACACCTGCCGGGGACCTTCTATGCTGCCCAGCAGCGCACCCTGTGGTACAAGGATTGATATATGTTTCATGTCTTAAAATTAGGGGAATTTACTGTCGCTAATTGCCCCGCCGGGAGCAAAGAATACCGAAGTCAGATAATAAGGCGACGAGCCGGTAACTGAAAGCCGACAAACATAAATAATGTGGAAGCATCAAGCTGACAGTATAAAAGCAAGAGACCGTTTCAATGTTGAAACAGTCTCTTTTTGTTTAATAGTAACAATTTATCTGAGCAGGGAAAGTACTTTGGTTTTGAGCGATCCATCCTGCAGATGTATGTAGAGGTTTTTACCAGGGCAGTCGGTCTGCCTGGAATAATCTTTATGAGAAGCGATAGTGTCAGGAGAGATATTGTATTTCCTGCAGGCCCAGGCGATCAGTTTTTCGAGAGCTTCCAGCTGTTGTGCAGGCAGTTCCTGTTCCTCCAGGTTGCCGAGGCATGAGATCAGCAGATGGCCCGTGGGATCGTACTCTGTGGCTGTCTCACCGGTTGTATACACGCTTCTTCCTTCATAAATGGTACCATCCCGTCCGATAAGAAAGTGATAGGGAATATCAGCCCAGTTGCGGTCTGTTCCCATGCCCCAGGTCTGAACATTCTTTATATGCTGTGCTGCGTCTTTGGTGGAATCGAAGCGGGTGCCTTCGTGGTGGATGGTGATGCGTACAGGCGTTTGCTGCTTGAAAGGTTTGGGCTCTGCGGCTTTCCATTCTGCGCGCGGTACGATCTTCAGAGAGGCTAACGGGGGAATATTGGTGATGGGGATCATGATCAACTTGCTTTCATTACCCATACGTGTAACCGAAGTTACACCGATTGCCTTCAAAGCGGATTTAGATTTGTCGTCTGCAGTCACCGGGATGCGGACAGACCGGTCGTTCCGGTTCAGAATTACATAATCCTTTTTCCGGTTGCCATGCTGGAAGTACACTACAAAGCGGAAATCTTCAGCTGCATTTTCCGGTTTCCAGTTCACCTGTAATGAGTCTCCTGCAAAGCTATACGTTACAGCAGGTGCTTCCGGGGTGGCATTGCTGAGCCAGGGAGTGGTGGGCGCCAATGCATCTTTCTTATAAGGACCTTCGATAATGCCCTGTGCGAGTGGCGGGTTACGGCGCAGGCTTGAAATATTCCAGTGAATGGTTCCGGGTGCGTCGGGCACCATGCCGCGGGTGATCATGATCTGGTTCTGGATCTCACGGGTATTGGCGGCACTGGTATCGCGGCCAACGCTCATGCCGGGCCAGAGATGACGCTGGTGCTGGTTTTCGCGGGCCCACCAGCCAAGCAGTACAGGAAAGCTGAGGCCGTTGCGTGTAATGGTCCAGTAGAGTTGCGGCGCAAAATAATCCACCCAACCTTTGTTCCACCAAAGTTTTGCGTCGGCATATAATTGTTCATACTGGTCAAAACCTTCTGCGGATGCAGGCTGTCCGGGGCGATACATCCCGAATGGGCTCAGTCCGAACTTTACATTTTTCTTTTCTGCTTTTATCTTTTTGTAAAGGTTCTCGATGAAACTGTTCACGGCTTCTCTTCTCCAGTCGCCCCGTGATAATTTGCCACCACTGTTCACATAGGCCTGCCAGCTGTTGCCATCAGGGAAGTCTTCAAATTTGTTGTAATCAGGATAAGGATAAAAATAATCATCAAAGTGAACCCCATCGATATCATATCTCTTTACAATATCCATCACCACGGCCGTGCTATGATCTTTTGTGCCCTGCAAAGCAGGATCGAACCACCAGTAATTGCCGTCTTTCAGTTTCAACACCAGTTCCGGTTTCCTTTTCACGATGCTGCTATCTGTAACAGGGCCGCCAACGGTATGATGTGCGCGGTAAGGATTGAGCCATACATGCATTTCGAGACCACGGTTATGCGCTTCCTCGGTCCAGAATTGTAAAGGGTCATAATATGGACTGGGCGCCTTGCCCTGCTCTCCTGTGAGGTAATAACTCCAGGGCTCGAGGCTGCTCTGATAGAGGGCATCCGCCTGCGGCCGCACCTGGAATACCACGGCATTGAAGTGATGGGCCTTCAGGAAATCAAGCAGGGCAATGGCTTCGGCCTGTTGCTCTGCTGTGCTGAGCCCTCGTTTGGAAGGCCAGTCGATATTGGCAACAGTAGCTACCCATGCAGCCCTGAACTCTCTCTGTACCGGAGTGGCGGGCGTTTCAGTATTAACATTATTACTCTGAACTGATTTTTTGGAACTGCTGCAGGCAGGCAGTAAAGAAACCGCTGCAATGGTTATCAATAACAGTAACCTGTTGACCATAGGAAAATAGTGGCGATGATTAAATGAATAAGTTTTAAAAATAGAGAAAGAAGTGTAAACAATCGGGTAAGGAAGATGGCTTTCATAAGTTTTTAAGCAGATTATTCTGATTGTTACGTGAGCCTGCAAGGTAGCCTGATTTTATCGATGCATTTTAATGATGTCTTTTGCAGAAAACCGCAGCGCGAGCTGCTGGGCACAGCGCGCTTCCGCTACAAACTATCGTTCAGTGTTTCCCACTTCTTGCCAATTCCAAAACATTCCCTACCTTTGAGTCATCAGATGATATGATGAATACAAATCAACCTCTAAAGAGACAATCCCTTGCCGACGAAGTGGCCGGCCGCATGGAGCAGCAGATCCGCCAGCAGTACAAGGCCGGCGATCAGCTTCCCACGGAGCCTGAGCTCATGCAGCATTTCGGTGTTGGAAGGTCCAGTATCCGCGAAGCGGTGAAGATCCTCGTGAATAAAGGCATGGTGAAAGTGCAGCAGGGTGTTGGTATGTTCATCGTTGCTACCGAACCGGTGGAATCCCTGCACAGTAAACTGAGGAATGCTCATTACCAGGACCTCAATGAAGTACGGCTTCTGCTGGAAGTGAAGATTGCGGAAAAAGCGGCCATGCATCGCACTGCAAAGGACCTCGCTAAAATGAAGTCGTTCCTGAAAGACCGTGCCCGCTTTGCCAAAGAGGACAATAAGGACGAGACCATCCAGGCCGATATCAATTTTCACTCCACCATTGCAGAAGCCTCGGGAAATCCCATCCTCATCGATCTGTATAAAACGATTGCCACACATATGAAACAGTCCTTTATGGACCGTTATAAAGACTGTTCCTCATTCCGCAACACGCAGGAGATGCATGAAGGACTATTGGAAAGTATCAGTGAAAAAGATCCCTCAAAGGCGTTGATCATGGCTACCAGGATCAGCACCCATAGCAAGTAAAATTTAATGGCAGTTATGCAAAGCACCACGCTCACCCCTGAAGAAAAACAAACAGCGCAGAAAGTAGCAGAAGGAACGGTATTCTCCGTTCTGATAGCACTCAGTATCACTCACCTGCTCAATGACACTCTGCAATCTCTGATCCCCGCCATGTACCCTATTCTGGCGAAATCATTGAAACTGGACTTCACGCAGGTGGGCCTGATCACGCTTACCTTCCAGATGTCTGCTTCTATTTTGCAGCCACTGGTAGGAATGTACACTGATAAAAAGCCGCAACCTTTTTCTTTGGCTATCGGCATGAGCTTTACCCTGATGGGGCTTATCTCCCTCTCCATGGCGCATAGCTTCCCGATGGTACTGGTATCTGTTGCACTGGTGGGTATCGGTTCTGCTATCTTCCATCCGGAAGCATCCAGGCTGGCTTATATGGCAGCCGGTGGAAGACATGGTATGGCACAATCGCTTTTCCAGGTGGGCGGTAATGCAGGCAGTTCCCTGGGGCCCTTGCTGGCCGCAGCTATCATCGTTCCGCTGGGACAGTTCCATGTGATCTGGTTTTCGTTGGCTGCCTTACTGGCCATCTTCATCATGCTGCGCATCAGCGCCTGGTATAAGCTGAACACACATCGTATCAAACCGAAGCGATCCGCTGCCGCTGGTGTACAGCATGTACAACTATCAAAAGGAAAAGTGATCTTTTCCATCGTCATACTGCTTGTACTGATCTTTTCCAAGTACTTCTACATGGCCAGTCTCACCAGCTATTACACTTTCTACCTCATGGATAAATTCCAGATATCTGTGCAGAGCGCGCAGATCCATCTCTTCATCTTCCTCTTCTCCATTGCGGCCGGAACCTTTATTGGTGGCCCGCTGGGCGACAGGATCGGAAGGAAATATGTGATCTGGATCTCCATTCTCGGTTGTGCCCCTTTCACCCTGCTGATGCCGCATGCCAACCTTTTCTGGACCAGCATACTCAGTGTGTTCATCGGGGTTATCCTCAGCTCTGCTTTCTCCGCCATCCTGGTATATGCACAGGAGCTGATGCCGGGTAAAGTGGGCATGATCGCCGGTCTCTTCTTCGGCTTTGCCTTTGGTATGGCCGGTGTGGGATCAGCCCTTCTGGGTAAGCTGGCCGATGCCACAAGTATCCGTTACGTGTATGAAGTATGTGCCTGGTTACCGCTGATAGGAATCCTCACGGCCTTCCTGCCTAACCTCGAAGGAAGCAGAAAAAGAGCGAAGGCCTGAGCCTGATCCGGATTTCTTACCTTTAGCGCATGTATGAAATCCTCCTGAAGAATATTACCAGGCGTATTACGCTGACCAGTGAAGAGATTGAGTTTTTCACCAGTCAGCTGACCACCAAAAAATTAAAACGCAGGCAATACCTTGTACAGGAAGGAGAGTTCAACAAGTACTCTGCCTTCGTAACAAGTGGTTGCCTGCGCAGTTATACGGTAGATAAGAACGGGATCGAACATGTATTGCAATTTGCTCCCCAGGACTGGTGGATCACAGACATGGCCAGTTTTCTGCACAATCTCCCCGGTACTCTTTTTATAGATGCCATTTTCGAAAGTGAACTGATCCTGATCCAGCGATCCGGTATCGAAAAATTATATCAAACAATCCCCGCTTTTGAGCGTTACTTCAGGATACTGTCCGAGAATGCCCTGGTGACTTACCAGCGCAGGCTGATGGACAATCTCAGTCTCACCGCCCGTGAACGTTATGATCATTTCTGCATCCGGTACCCCTCACTGATTGAAACCCTTCCCCAGAAACAGATTGCCGCCTATATCGGTGTGACCCCGGAATTCCTCAGCAAAATGCTGAATGCAGGCCATAACCGGAAAGACTGATCCCCTGAAAACGCTTAATGTAGATTAAGTTTATTTCTTAACCTGCATTATTGGAACAGCCCTTCCCTCCGGGGTATTTTTGCTTCATCATTACAACAGTAAGGAGGCAATATGAAAAAGATAATTGAAAATATTTTCGCAAGACCCGCAGCTGCCGGAATGGTTGGCGACGGATTCAGGGTATATCAGTATTTCCCCGGACCAAAGTCTTTCTTCCCGCAAAAGATCAGCCCTTTTCTGATGCTCGACTTCAATGCTGAAATTGACTTCAGTCCATCCGATACCGTACGCGGCGTAGGCGTTCACCCGCACAAAGGTTTTGAAACGGTTACCGTTGCTTACAAAGGTGCGGTAGCGCATGCCGACAGTGCCGGTAATGCAGGTGTGATCAATGCAGGTGATGTACAGTGGATGACAGCCGGTGCAGGCATACTTCACAAAGAGCATCATGATGAAGCCTACTCTAAAAAGGGCGGACCTTTTGAAATGGTGCAGCTCTGGGTGAACCTTCCCAAAAAATTCAAACAAACGCCTGCCAAATACCAGGCCATCACCAATGATGATATGGGCAGGGCGGAGCTGGCAGATAATGGAGGTTATGTACGTGTGGTTGCAGGGGATTTCAACGGAGTGAAAGGGCCTGCCTTTACTTTCACCCCCATCAATATGTTTGATATCCACCTGAATAAAAATGGTAACTTAACCACTTCGATCCCTGCATCTCATAACACTGCTATCCTGGTTGTGAACGGAGATGTGGAAGTGAATGGCGCACACGCTGCCGAGCACAGTTTCATACTGTTCCGTAACGAAGGCGAAGAAGTTACCATCAGGGCCAATGAAGACAGTGTGCTGCTTTTCCTGAGTGGTGAGCCCATCAAAGAACCTGTTGCCAGTTACGGTCCATTTGTGATGAACACACAGGAAGAATTACTGGAAGCAATGCAGGAGTTCAACTCAGGAAAATACGGAACACTTGAATAAAAATTTATAAAGACATACACCCGGTTATGACAAAGTCAATAGAGCATATCCTTGCAGGAAGAGAAAAGAAGATCACAGAACAGGAAACAGTTTTACAACCCCTGCCACATAAGGATTTCAGGTTCGCCAATCCTTTCATTGTTATCCATCATATGCAACCGGAGCAGATCCTTCCGGGCTCTAAACAAAGGATTCATCCGCATCCGCACAGAGGATTTGCACCCGTTACCTTCATGTTTCAGGGAGAAGGTTATCACAAAGACAATGCAGGACATGATGAAGTAATCAGTGCAGGAGGTGCTCAATGGATGTTTGCCGGGAAAGGGCTGCTGCACAGCGAAGGGCCCACTGACCGGATCCTTCGCAACGGTGGTACGCAGGAACTGGTACAGATTTGGGTGAATGTTCCAAAGGCTGAGAAATGGGGCGAACCCTGGTATCAGGGCGCCACCAAAGAGCAGATGCCATCTGTATTGCAACAGCCCGGAACTTCACTGAAACTGGTGAGCGGTGAGTATGACGGCCAGAAAGGCCCGCTGAATAAGAGCTTCACGCCAGTGATCAGTGTAATGGGAAGTATAGAGAAAGGTACGTCGGTCCGGTTTCCTGCCACGCCCGGCTACTGGAGCCTGCTATACATCGTAAACGGAGGTCTTACCATCAATGATAAAGAAAAGGTCCCGGCGCATAACCTGGTTATCTTTGAAAAAGACAATGATGAGTTCTTTGTTCACGCAAATGAGAACAGTACCATACTTTTTCTTTCTGCGGAGCCTATTGATGAACCGGTGGCAGCTAAGGATAATTTTGTAATGAATACGGCCGAAGAAGTTGAACAGGCCATCACGGATTATCAGAACGGAGTTTTCGGAACCTTAAGTTACTAATCACATAAAACCAGCACCATGCAAGAACAATTCAAAGCCCTTCCACTAGTGAACAATAAAGAGCTCCAGCGTTTTGAACTGGAAGTGGATGGCTACACAGCCTTCATCGAATACAAGGAATCAGGAAAACAAATGATCCTCATCCATACGGAAGTACCTACAGAACTGGAGGGACAGGGAGTTGGAACAGCCATTGTAGAGAAAGCCCTGGAATCCCTGGAAGCCAATCAGCAGAAACTGGTTCCGCTGTGTCCGTTTGTGATCGCGTTCCTGAAAAGGCATCCCGAGTGGAACCGCCTGCTCTCCGATTCAGTGAAGAAAGATTAATGATCCCGTATACTTCAGCCAACCTTAATACCCAACTATGCAATACAAACTTGAAAAGCCCCTGCGGGCCACCATCGGAACTGAGAAATATCAGTGCACAATTGAATGGAGGAATGGCACTTTTATTGCAGACGAACCAGAGAAGTCCGGAGGCAAAGACCTGGGGCCTGATCCTTATACGCAACTGTTGTCTTCACTGGCAAGCTGCACCCTGGTGACACTGAGAATGTACATAGACCGGAAAGGCTGGAACGTGCCGAAGATCACCGTGAATGCAAATATGTTCCAGACAAAGAAAGAAGACGGCACCACCAATACAACGTTCGACAGGGATATCCAGTTTTATGGCGAGCTTAGTGCTGAACAGGTAGACAGGTTACAGGAAATTGCTGCGGCCTGCCCCGTTTCCAAAATACTGGAAGGCCCTGCAAAAGTGAGGACCTATGTTTTCAGGGAAGGAGAAACTGAAAAAAAACATGAGTATACGAATGGAGAAGTGACGGTAGTCTGGAAACCTGATTTCTGTAAGCACTCTGCAAGATGTGTGATGGGACTGCCCGGTGTTTTCAACCTCAAAGAGCGGCCCTGGGTGAATATGAGCGGAGCTGATTCCCAGGCCATCACAGACCAGGTGCACAAATGCCCCACCGGAGCTTTGACAGTTTTCAATAATAAGGATCTTGAGGCGAAAGCCTGATCCGTACCCTTCCTTATAAAAAAGAGCGGGCTCATCAATAGTGATAGCCCGCTCTTTGTATGATCGACCTGCTTAGTAGAGAACCGTGATGCGAAAATTCTTTATACTGCCGGCCTTTGCAGGTGTAAATACAAGGCCAGTAACAGGAATGCATTCAGAAATAAATGAAAATTCCGGGATAAGGACATGGTTTAACGGTTAATGGCAGCGTTAAATTAATAACCCTTTCGTCCATATGAAAGGGTGTTTTCACCCTAATTGAAATTTAAATGTTCGGAGAGCCCAGTCGCTCGCGTCCCCGCGAGTGACCGCTATTCCTCACCTCTGGCAAGCTAATGGGCACAGCGAAAGTAAACATTGAGGGCCTCCGGATGAAGGCCCTCTTAGCATAGATGAAAATTCTCACGTGTGAAACTAATATAATATGAATGTCATGACCGTTGTCGGATCATTGACACTATACATTTTCGCATACACATCTGCCCCGTCAACGTAGTAGTCAAAAGCAACCTGGTTGTTCAATAAGAAGTTCACCATTTTGGTCATGGCTTTGGCTACATATCCGCCGCTCAACGGCGCCTGCGTGGTGAACCTGAACACGCCATTGTTGTCAACCGTGTAACTGAATGTACCGGAAGTGGTCCATCCGGATGAGCCTCCGTTCTGACTGGAGAAGCCATTCAGCACAAGCCGGCTGTTGACGGTATTCCATTCCATATAGATCTCTCCGTAATTGAACACAAAGCCTGTATATCCATTGAGCATATTGTTGTGGAAGAAATTGAGGGTGTCTCTTCCTGCCTGCGAAGTGCCCGGAAAGATCGTCTGGAACGGAGACCAGATCCCCGTGTATTTGCTACCCCATAATTTATACAGGGGCAACAGAGGAGTGGGAGAATTTTTGATAATGTATTCCTGCCCTTTGTTGTCGTACATGGCCAGCTGGGTTGCGTCTTTCCAGGCCATCCTGGTAAAATTGATGCCCAGCAAATCAAGCCCGTTATCCAGCATTTTGATGCCATCGATGGTGTAGGCGAATTTCTGTTTGGCGGCAGTTACAGAGCCATCAGGCAAGAGGGAAGAAAGCTCTACTCTTTTTCCTGAACTCAGGTTATTGGTGCTGTTCACTATCACGCCGGCTTTTACAGGCGTGCCGCCTGATGTGGCATCGATGTACGCATTGGGATTGTCAACGAAAAAGTTCATGAAGCTTTTCATGAGCGTTTTGTAGTCCCCGTTATTGTATTTGGTTTTTTGTGCAGCAGTTGCTTTTATCAAAGTAAATGGCTGGCGATATCTTTTGCCGATGAACCCGAGGGTATCTCCTCTTGCGTAGTCAAACACAAACTCTATATCGCTCTTGTACCCATCACGGATAGCTCCACCAAATACGGATGGCTCGGGATCATTGAGCTTACTGATATAGTTGTAGGTATCGAACATCAGGTTCACGCCCATGTCCTGCTTTACGCGGTACATGGATGGAGCGGCTGTCAATGCCATATTCGTATCCAGGTCCGCCTGCATCATCAGGGATTCGTCTTTCGCGAAATTGATGTAGAAGCCGTATCCGCCACCGGTGAGCGTGGGCATTACGCCTACCCATCCATTGGGAGATTCGGTGAGTGTGGTCCTTAGTTGCTGGATCTCTTTCTGGATCCGCACCTGCGGCTCCTCATCGAACTTCGGAACATATTCCTTTTTCTTACAGCCTGCCAGCAGGCTGATGATTGTTATCAAATAAATTATATGCTTCATAGTTCTATCATTATTGGGTGAGAGGACCATAGAAATATTGTTGTGCGTCTGTAGTGGAGGTGAACCCTGCTACTCTTGTGTAGAGGTCGGCCGGGAGTGTAGTGGGTGTCCAACCTGCATTGAAGGTTTGTGTGGTAAGGTACTGCTGAATGCTTGCTGCAAAATCAGTGGCAAAGATGGCAGCATTTGCATAGGCTCCGGTAGTACCTGCCTGCGCTACTTTGGTGAAGGTGGTGGTCTTGTTGTCTGCACCTACTGCATAGGCAAAGGTGTAATCACCTACGAACTGGGTCCCTCCGGCGGCGGCTGTAAATGCGATCCGAACAGTAACAGTTGTGGCGCTCTCAAACCTGAACTGAACATAATCCAGGTGGTATTGATTCGGGCTCCATGCTTTTATCGCTGCCTTTAATGCATTGTATGCGCTGGCAAAGCCGGCAGAACTTCCGTAGGTATTGTACATGCCGTCTTCCAGATTCACCGTAAGTGTTTTATAAAGTCCGCGTTTCAACCAGTAGCCGAAAGTTTTCGTCTGATCTCCCAGCACATCCGTGATATAGGTCTGCACCTCTTTCTGAAGGTTCCTGAAATTGATGCCCAACCCTGAGTTGAAGTAATTCACCACGTTGCTTTCCTTCGCTTTAAGTCGTGATTTACCAAGGGGGGATGCGGTATTGGCCCAGTTATCATACCATGATTGTCCGCTTACCAGCAATGCCCTTACTGTTTCCGCATAATCCTCCGGGTAAGATCCGCTGGCATAGGAAGAAACGAATCCGTATTTGTGGGACGTGTCCGTTGGCGTGCTGGCCCAGGTAGCTTTGTAATCTTCTTTTGAAATGGATTCGAAGTCAGTAGGAATGGCAACCAGTTGGTTCAGGATATGCGTGAACTCGTGATGGATCACACCCAGGTGGCCGGATACATAAGATGGCGTTGGCTCATAATTGTTGAGGCCGTATAATGTGATACGCCGGCCGGCAGAGGCCGTACCCGCTATCACAACCCCATCTGTGTTATAAGAATAAGAGCCGTACAGCACCCATTCTTTCGGGATATAACGCTTGATGAAATCACGACCGGCAATCTTGTAGTAAGGATTGATATAACCGTTCAGCACGGTTTCCATAGTGGGCTTCACCTTTTCTATTTGTGCAGGCGCAATATTCTTTTCATTATCGTGATAATACCTGTTGTACCGGTATACTACGGCCATATTGTAAGGATCGAGGAAGGTTGTCTTCAGCCAGTTGTCCAGTTCCGTTTTCAGAACGGGATCATCAGGATTGAGGTCATTCACATCAACACTTACTGCTGCTTCTTTTTTGCAGGATGCCAGGGCGCTTACAGCCACCAGCACCAGCATATATCTGATTAATTTTTTCATAGTGATTAGCGGGGGTTTAATTCAATTCCGGAAAGTTTTACTTCTTCAGGCAGTTGGAATATTCTCCTGGGATCATTGGGCTTGAGTTCGATGATGGACTCAACGCCCAATGGATCATAGAGATTTTTCTTTACCGTAAGATTCCTTCTGGCGAGGTCCAGCCACCTGATGCCTTCTTCCATATACTCTGCTTTCTTGGCCTCCAGGATAGTCTTTACAAGGCCTTCTTTGGGATCTGCGATGGAGAAGAATGCCATGATCTTGGGCAGTGTAACACCATCTGTATTGATGTTGAAGTTCAGGATCCGCACACTGTAGAAGTCATTGATGTCTTTCAGTGCAAGATCATTGCGGCCAAGCTCTGCATAGGCTTCGGCACGGTTCATCAATGCCTCGTCAACTGTGAGCAGAGGGATCATCAGGTAGGGGAACCCGATACCAGGACCAGTATAAAAGAAGTAGCCATTGTACTTGTAGGAAGTATAATTGGGCGATCCGTAAGACAGTACTTTATTGGCCAGCAATTTACCGGTCACATTGGCTTCTGTGTACATCCTGGAAAGATTGGCGCCGTACCCGTAACGCGGATCATAAATATAATGATAGCTGCTATAGCAGTTCGTCAGAAGCAATGTGGCTTTCACATCAGTTTTGGTGAATGCAACGTTGAACTCGCTGCTGGTCATGCTTCTGAAAGTGGTGGTAATTGGGCGGAGATTACTGATGAAATCGCCGCTGGGGATCACTGCCGAAGCATGTGTGGCTGCTTTCTCCCATTCTCCTGTGAACAGGTAAAAGCGGGATGCAAATGCATGAGCAGCAGCCGGAGTGAAGTGATACTTCGGCACTTTGTAGGCACTGGTGGATAAGAGTTTGATACCATCTTCCAGATCTTTCGCGATCTTCTCATATGTTTCCTTCACAGTACCACGCGTGTATTGTTTGATCAGTTTTGTTTCAGGCGTGGTGACATACGGAATACCTGGAGAACTGTTGGCGCCACCGATCTCATAGTTTTTGGCAAAGAAGATGGCCAGCATATGATGGGCATAGGCCCTGCATACCAGTGCTTCGCCTTTGTATGGAAGCACGGCATCTCCCATATTTCCTTTCTCGATTGCTTCCAGTGCCTGGTTGGCTGCAGCAATTGCCTCGTAACAACCATTCCAGTAGGCCGCTGCGGAATTGGTGGGCGCGCCATCAACATCCTGCCAGGTGTAGTACCTGCTGTGCTGGTCATCGAGTGTGCCAACACCAGGACCTTTGTCTTCCGAATTGTCTGAGGATTTTTCTGTGAATGTGAGATAATCGTACGTGGGATAGGCGCTGCCTACCAGTTGAGCCACTTTCTCAACGGTATTGATCTCAGTCCTGTTGTCTGGGTTTTTATCCAGCATCTTTGAGCAGGAGCCCAGTGCTGCAACCACCAGCAGGAACGGTATGATGTAATGATGTGTTTTCATGATCTTTTTTTGAGAGGTTAGAACTTAGAATCCTACTTTAAGTGAAAAGGTCACCTGCTTGGGAACCGGTAATGCCACACCACCGGATGCATAGAACTCAGGGTCCTGGCCATTCAGGCGCTTGTCTGCATACAATACCAGAATATTGTTGGCAACTGCGGCAACACTGGCATTGGTCATTTTCAGTTTTTCACAAAAAGAACGTGGCAGCTGATAAGCCAGGCTTACCTGTGACAGCTTGATGTAATCACCTTTTGCTACCCTCTCTGTTGAATAGTTATAGGCATTATATGGATACCTTGGGTCAACCTGTCCGCCATTGGCATCCACAATTTTAGTGAGCGATAGCGGGTCCATGATTGCGGGGATGGTGGTGTACTGCTCATCGCCGGGTTTAACCCACCTGTTGAGCATGTCCTTTGTCATGGAAGTCATATCGCTGTAACCTGCGGAGATATTAGGGGTGAGGCGTAATACGTTTCCGAATGAATATTTGAGTAATCCGGATAGTACAAATCCTTTGTATGATACCTGGTTGTAAAAGCCTCCGGTCACCAGCGGATCGATTGGTCCTTCATACTTCAGGTATTCAAGAGCATTGGATTGAAGAGGAATGATGGTAGTTTGTTTGCTGCCCTCCCCGATGAATGTGGGATAACCATAATTATGATCGAGGCCGGCAAACTGGATGGAGAACAGTCCCCTGGACGGATGATCGAGTACAGGTCCTCCATTGGCGGAAACGGAGCGCCAGATATTGGGAGCAATCTCCAGTTTGGTGATCTTGTTTTTATTGTAGGCAATATTGAACTGAGTTCTCCAGCTGAAGTCCTTAGTCCTTACCGGAAAACCTGAAATGGTGAACTCGGCACCTTTGCTGTTCATGGTTCCGTAGTTACCCAGTTTAGTGTATTCGCCACCGATACCCGATGTTTGAATGGGACCGATCAGGTCATAGATATTCCGGTTGTACAGGTCGATGTTCACAATCACTTTATCGCTGTTGAATCCCAGATCGAAACCAAGGTTGAACTCTTTGTTCTTTTCCCAGGTGAGTTCGGAGTTTTCCAGGTTGGAGATCAGTGTGAGTGTTTCCTGGTCATTGGCATAAGGCCTTCTGGCTATCATATTGTAGAAAACCGCAGCAGAGTTGGTGGCATTACCAAGGCTGGCAACCAGGCCATAGGTAGCACGGATCCTTGCCGAGCTGAACCAGGATTTTTTGAACCAGAATTCTTCCTGATCGATGTCCCAGGCGCCGGAAACGTTCCAGGTGGGAAGCCATCTGGCCACCGTGCTTTTACCCATCAGGTTGGAACCATCATATCGCGTAGTGAAGTTGACGCTGTATTTTCCTTTGTAAGAATAAGCGCCTCTGAACATGTAAGCAACAAAACGTTCATAATTGTTGCCCATGCCAAAGTAGGGCTTACCTGTTTCGGCTGCCTGTTTGAAGTAAAGGTTATTGGCATTTACGAGGCCACCATTCTCATATTGATAGCCTACGCCATCGAAGAATTCATTCTGTTTGTCAGTAGACCTCACTTCCATAGAACCGAAAAGGTTCATCTTGTGGTCGTCTTTGATAGTGGCGTCATATTCCACGTTCTGGCGGAAGTAATAATTCCTGAGGTTGTTATTGGCTACCTTATAAAAACCGCCTTCGGGTAATACAGAAACAGGCAGGTTATTGGGCCAGTCAGGGTCCTTGTACAGGTTGGGGTTGCTGCCTACCACTGTGGCATCGTCCATTACCCTGAAAGCCCGGGCCATATTGGAATTCTCAAGAATATAGGTCTGGTTCTGGGCTTTCACATAACGCATGGCTCCATCCAGCGAGTAGGATAAAGCAGGTGTGAAATTATACTTGAGGCCCAGCTGCACTTTGAAATCCAGTGATTGCAGTTTCATGTAGTTTGTATTCAGCTCATTCACGATATTGAACGGAGCGAAATTTCTCACGAAATATTCCGGGTTTCCATTCTCGTCATTCTCGGTGATCAGGCGGCTGGTATTCTGCACGTACGTGTATGGGTTGATATCGAAACCGCGATAATAGCTTCCGTATACCGGATCAGAATTCTGATTGCTGGTGCCGGGAGCACGCTGGTTCCTTACTGTTCCCGTGGTGATCAGTTCACCCCTGAACTTATTGCTGAATTTGAAATTGCTCCGGAAGTTTCCGGTGAACCTGTCAACACTGTTTCCAATTGTGATACCATTGTCTTTCATGAAGGAGGCAGATGCATAATTCTGCACTTTATCACTGCCGGAGCTTACACTGAGTGAATGTTCCTGTAACAGGGTGCTTCTGAACAGCACATCAAACCAATCGGTATTGGCATTGGCATAGCGGTTCAGAAATGCGTTGCGCGTAGGAATATCATTCTTCAGGGCATAAGTGTCTGTGGCCGGATCATAGTCGTACAGCTTATTGTAAAGCTTGTAGAAAATGCCGCCATCAGAGCTGCGGCTGGCGCCGGGGATCTGGTAATATCCTTTGTTCAGCATTTCAATCATGATGGCCATCTGGTCAGCCGAGTTCAGAATATCGAAATCTGAATACTGCGGTTTCAGATAAGTGGAAAGGTTGCTGGTATAACTGATGCGGGGACTACCACCTGTGGACCTTCCTTTTTTAGTAGTAACCACAATCACCCCGTTCATGGCTCGTGCACCATACATGGCGGTGGCCGCAGCATCTTTGAGGATATTAAAACTTTCAATGTCATCAGGATTCAGCCCCGCAATGGCAGAACCAAGAAGGGTACTTGCATCACCGGTTGAAAGTGCTTCGTTTGAGATGTTTACCACATCTTCCAGAATGATACCATCAACCACCCAAAGAGGTTTGTTATCTCCTGATAATGAGGTGGCGCCGCGGATCCTGAGTCTGGGAGCAGCACCAAACGTGCCTGATACATTCTGAAGGGAAAGACCGGCTACCTGGCCTTCAAGCATTTTGGTGGCATCAGCAAGACCAGTCCGCTCCACATCCTTTGCATTCACCTTGGTAGCAGAACCCGTAAACAGTTTGCGGTTCAGGTTCTGATAACCAGTGGATACAACAACGGCATCCAGGGATTTGGGATCATCCTGAAGCGTTATCCTGAGTGTTGCCTGACCGTTGTAAGTAATAGTGGTGCTTAGCTTGCCCACAAAGGATACTGTGATCTTGTCTCCTTTAATTACACGTACCGTAAAGTGGCCCTGTGCATCTGTCATTTCTCCGGTCTTTTTCCTGAGCACCGTTACTGATGCGCCGCCGATGGGAGCACCCTCGGGTTCAAGGACCACGCCTTTCAGTTCCTGTTCAGTTTCCTGAGCCGATAGATCCAATGAGGGAAATAGTAGTGCGAGTAAGATCAGGGGGTAGAATAGAGATCTCCCCCAGATAAGTGTTGTGAATTTTCTCATCTGCTATTAGTTTGGTTTGAATGAATACGCATCAGAATGGCCGTTTGCACGGCATCATAACATGAACAAGCAGCAGTGCTCCTGTGACCAGAGCATAATTGATCATAAGAATTGAATCTTCTTAAAAACAGAACGATAATGAAAAAGCGGCACTGTCATCTCTTAAAAAGAAGATTGACATTGGTAGGGTCGGAATCAGGAGTTATTGTTTTGCCGCGAAATTGTTAGAGTCTAGTTAAATATACAAATTATTGATCTCACGCAATAGCCAAAGCCAAAATTTGAATACAAATGGACAATGTAGGTTAGTATTTGTTTATTCTGCAAAATCGTTTGAGCAAGCGCCTTACGGAGAGAATGCCCTGAACCGCAAGAATCCGCATCTGCCCGTTTCAATCACTTACGTACATTTGTTTTTATGAAGGAGTTGATGCATATAGAAAAGCCCGCCCTTTTCAGTTTCAATGAATGTTTATGGTTCCTCGACAGAGGTTATGATGATTGCCTCTTCCGCATCAGTGAAGGCGCGGTCATCAAGTTAATCAGTCTTGATGAACAACCAGTTCTGTTCAGGATCACCGATGCGGGTAATACGCTTGCCGTGCATTTATTGCATGGTGAGGTAAAAGCTCCACAGCTGCCGCTGCTTCGTGCTTATATAATGGAATGGTTTGACATGGATAAAGACCTGACCCCATTTTACGACCTGCTCCGGAAAGAAAAGAAGCTGCAGTACATGCAGAAGGATTTTGAGGGATTGAGGCTGATCAGTATTGCTGATCTGTTTGAAGCGCTCTGCTGGAGCATTATCGGGCAACAGATCAATCTCGCTTTTGCATACAAACTCAAAAGGAGATTGGTGGAAACTTATGGGACTGCCCTTCAGTTCAATGATCATACTTACCATCTCTTCCATTCTCCCGCTAACATTGCTGCAATTACGGTGGAAGATCTCAAGCCTATGCAGTTCTCGCAAAGCAAAGCGAAATACCTGATCGGTATTGCACAGGCTTTTGCTGAAAACCGGCTTAACCTGCAAATGATCCAGGCACTTCCGGATTTTCTTTCCAAACAGCAGGCGTTGATTGCGCATAAGGGTATAGGCATCTGGACGGCCAATTATGTATTGATGAAAACGCTTCGCGTACCCGGCGCCATACCTTTCGGGGATGTAGGCCTGCTGAAAGCGCTGGAGACACATAATATAATAAAGGAGCGAAAGGAAACAGAAAAGATCGAACGCTTCTTCAAAAAATTCAAAGGCTGGGAAACCTATCTGGTATTCTATCTCTGGCGTAGCCTGGCAGCTCCTTCTTTCCAGGATAAATAGGCATTGCGCATACAATGGCCGCATGGCCGGAAGCCTGCTGCTTCAGCTGCCTGTTCGGAAACAAAGAATACTCTGTTTTCCGGTTTCATCTTTTTTCCACTGCTGCAATTCAGTGTGCCGTAGATCTTCAGCTTTTTATTTCCGCCGATCGTTACCAACCCTTTACTGATCAGTATATGCAACTGTCTGTTGCGTGTGTAGGCTGTTTTACCCAATAGCTGATGAAGAATCATAATGCAAATCTCCCTTATTATATATTACAGAACCACCCGTTACTTGCTGATTTTCACCCTCATCTGCATGGAAGCATTTACCGTTGAAATATTTTAACATCCACCTGTAATATTTGAAATGCACCTGCGTCTGATATTGTATAGAATATGAAACGTATGACACGCTTAGTAACTGAAAGTCTGGAACAATTAATAAATGCAGCCGCTGTTGCTGAATTTGTTCCTGCCCTTTCAGAAGGATTTACTCCACGCAGCTACTGCAAACGCTTATAGCATCTTTTTAGATTCCCGCTATTTAATGTT